>NZ_JBSFWT010000046.1:0-61232 GCF_053594975.1 Streptomyces sp. NPDC002537 | reverse complement strand
GCGCTCATCGGCATCGCCCTGGTCCTCGTCGTGCTCCAGCCCCGGCTGGCCAGGGCACTGGCCCGCAGCCGGGAACGCAACGGCACCACCGAAGCGGCGATTGAGGACACCGCGCGGAGCGCGGTCGGGGGTCCGGGGGTCTCCCCCGGTTGCGGGGAGGTCCCGGGGGGGCACCCCCCCGGGTTCCCTGCGGGCAGAGGCTACTTGCTGTCGTCCACCCAGCTCATGAGACCGCGGAGCTTCTTGCCCGTGGTCTCCAGCAGGTGATCCTGGTCGGCCTTCTTGTACTCGTTGTACTTGGGAAGACCCGCCTGGTACTCCTTCATCCAGTTGTTGGCGAAGGTGCCGTCCTGGATCTCGCCCAGGACCTTCTTCATCTCCGCCTTGGTGGCGTCGGTGACGATCCGCGGGCCGGTGACGTAGTCGCCCCACTCGGCGGTCTCGGAGACCGACCAGCGCATCTTCTCCAGGCCGCCCTCGTACATCAGGTCCACGATCAGCTTGAGCTCGTGGAGGCACTCGAAGTACGCGATCTCCGGCTGGTATCCGGCCTCGACCAGCGTCTCGAAGCCCGCCTTGACCAGCGCGGAGGCACCGCCGCACAGCACGGCCTGCTCGCCGAACAGGTCGGTCTCGGTCTCCTCGGTGAAGGTGGTCTTGATGACGCCGGCGCGGGTGCCGCCGATCGCCTTGGCGTACGAGAGCGCCAGCGCGAACGCGCCGCCCGTGGCGTCCTGCTCGACGGCCGCGATGCACGGCACGCCGCGGCCCTCCTCGTACTGACGGCGGACCAGGTGGCCCGGACCCTTGGGCGCGACCATGCAGACGTCCACGCCGGCCGGGGGCTTGATGAAGCCGAAGCGGATGTTGAAGCCGTGGCCGAAGAACAGCGCGTCGCCGTCCTTGAGGTGCTCCTTGACGGACTCCTCGTAGACCTTCGCCTGGATCGGGTCCGGCACCAGGATCATGATGACGTCGGCCTCGGCGGCGGCCTCGGCGGGCGTGACCACGCGGAGGCCCTGCTCCTCCGCCTTCTGCTTGGACTTGGAGCCCTCGTGCAGGCCCACGCGGACGTCGACGCCGGAGTCGCGCAGCGACAGCGCGTGGGCGTGGCCCTGGCTGCCGTAGCCCAGGACCGCGACCTTGCGGCGCTGGATGATGGAGAGGTCGGCGTCGTTGTCGTAGAACAGCTCGGCTGCCACTGAGGTATCTCCTTGTTTTCCGGGGTTCCGGTTGTGCGTCCCACCGTATGACGGGTGGGCGGGGACAAAAGAAAGGGGTCTTCGGGTCCTGGCGTGACGAAGGGCCGTCAGGCCGTGCGGTCGAGCGCGCGCAGGCTGCGGTCGGTGATGGAACGGGCGCCGCGCCCTATGGCGATCGTCCCGGACTGCACCAGTTCCTTGATGCCGAACGGCTCCAGCATCTTGAGCATCGCGCCCAGCTTGTCGGAGCCGCCGGTGGCCTCGATGGTGACGGCCTCCGGGGAGACGTCGACGGTCTTGGCGCGGAAGAGCTGGACGATCTCCACGATCTGGGAGCGGGTCTCGTTGTCGGCGCGGACCTTCACCAGGACCAGCTCCCGCTGGATCGCGGTGGCGTCCTCCAGCTCCACGATCTTCAGTACGTTGACGAGCTTGTTGAGCTGCTTGGTGACCTGCTCCAGCGGCAGCGACTCGACGTTGACGACGATGGTGATGCGGGAGATGTCGGGGTGTTCGGTGACGCCGACGGCCAGGGAGTCGATGTTGAAGCCCCGGCGGGCGAACAGGGCGGCGATCCGGGTGAGGATGCCGGGGGTGTTCTCCACGAGCACGGAGAGCGTGTGCTTGGTCATGGTGGTCGTTCCCTCTCCTGGCCTCAGTCGTCTTCGTTGTCGCCGAAGTCCGGGCGGACGCCGCGCGCCGCCAGGATCTCGTCGTTGGAGGTGCCTGCGGCGACCATGGGCCAGACCATGGCGTCCTGGTGGACGATGAAGTCCACCACGACCGGGCGGTCGTTGATGGCGTTGGCCTGCTCGATGACGGCGTCGAGCTGGGCCGGGTCCTCGCAGCGCAGCCCCACGCAGCCCATGGCGTCGGCGAGCTTCACGAAGTCCGGGACGCGGGTGCCCTGGCAGGCCTCCTTGCCGGGGCCCGTGGCGGAGCCGCCGCCGGACACCGCGGGGCCGGTGTGCAGGACGGTGTTGGAGTAGCGCTGGTTGTAGAAGAGGGTCTGCCACTGGCGGACCATGCCCAGGGCACCGTTGTTGATGACGGCGACCTTGATGGGGATGTTGTTCAGCGCGCAGGTGACCAGTTCCTGATTGGTCATCTGGAAGCAGCCGTCGCCGTCGATGGCCCACACCGTACGGTCGGGCTCCCCCGCCTTGGCGCCCATCGCGGCGGGCACGGCGTAGCCCATGGTGCCCGCGCCCCCGGAGTTGAGCCAGGTGCGGGGCTGTTCGTAGTCGATGAAGTGCGAGGCCCACATCTGGTGCTGGCCGACGCCCGCCGCGTAGATGGTGTCCGCCGGGGCGAGTTGGCCGATGCGCTGGATGACCTGCTGCGGGGAGAGGCTGCCGTCCTCGGGCTGGTCGTAGCCGAGCGGGTAGGTGTCGCGCCAGCGGTTGAGGTCGGCCCACCAGGCGGTGTAGTCGCCGACGTGGCCCTCGGCGTGCTCGGCCTGGAGGGCGACGACCAGGTCGGCGATGACCTCGCGGGCGTCGCCGACGATCGGCACGTCGGCGGCGCGGTTCTTGCCGATCTCGGCGGGGTCGATGTCGGCGTGCACGATCTTGGCGTACGGGGCGAAGGAGTCGAGCTTGCCGGTGACGCGGTCGTCGAAGCGGGCGCCGAGGGCCACGATCAGGTCGGACTTCTGCAGGGCGGTGACGGCGGCGACCGCGCCGTGCATGCCGGGCATGCCGACGTGCAGCGGGTGGCTGTCGGGGAAGGAGCCCAGCGCCATCAGGGTGGTGGTGACGGGGGCGCCGGTGAGCTCGGCGAGCACCTTGAGCTCGGCGGTGGCACCGGACTTCAGCACCCCGCCGCCGACGTACAGCACCGGCCGTCTGGCCTGGGTGATCAGCTTGGCGGCCTCGCGGATCTGCTTGGCGTGCGGCTTGGTCACCGGGCGGTAGCCGGGCAGGTCGGTGTGCGGGGGCCAGCTGAAGGTGGTCTTCGCCTGAAGGGCGTCCTTGGCGATGTCGACGAGGACCGGGCCGGGCCGTCCCGTGGAGGCGACGTGGAAGGCCTCGGCGATGGTCCGCGGGATCTCCGCCGGGTCGGTGACCAGCCAGTTGTGCTTGGTGATCGGCATGGTGATGCCGCAGATGTCCGCCTCCTGGAAGGCGTCCGTGCCGATGGACTTGGAAGCCACCTGACCGGTGATGGCCACCAGCGGCACGGAGTCCATGTGGGCGTCGGCGATGGGGGTGACGAGATTGGTGGCCCCCGGGCCCGAGGTCGCCATGCACACCCCGACCTTCCCCGTGGCCTGCGCGTACCCGGTGGCCGCGTGACCGGCGCCCTGCTCGTGCCGGACGAGCACATGGCGGACCTTCGAGGAGTCCATCATCGGGTCGTACGCCGGGAGGATCGCACCGCCGGGAATGCCGAACACGATCTCTGCCCCTACCTCCTCCAGCGAGCGGATGAGGGACTGCGCGCCCGTGACGTGCTCGACGGTGGCGGGCTGCTGCTGCGCGCCGCTACGGGCCCGCGGCTGCGGATGATGGGCCCCGGTGGCCTGCTCGGTCATCGACATTCTCTTCTCGAAGGAGTTCGACGGTAAGGATTCGACGGTTTCGACAGCTTCGGCGGATGGGAGGGTTTGGGTGGGTCTGCGGCGATCCGGTGCAATAAAAAACCCCTCGTGCCGTGAGGCAAGCGAGGGGAGCGCGCCGGAGTGGTCAGCAGGACTTCATGAGTGGCCTGCTTCAGCCGACGCGCTTTCCAAGTACGAGAATTCGGGTGCGCATGGGACCGACCCTCCACCCGCCACCCGGGGAGTGTCAAGCGGGTGGGACGGGCGTCTCATTATTTGAGCGCAATGGAGCATGTGCGAGGGAGCCCGCGCCGCCCGCCGCGCCGGACCGGATGCCCGACGGCATGATCGCCGGGGCCGGCGGGGCACCGCCGACGAGCACGCCTCCGCCGTCGCCGGGCGGGCGTGGCACGGGGTAGGCGCCGAGATCCAGAGCGTAGCGCAGCCGGTGTTCGTCGAGGGGGCCCGCGAAGGCCTTGCCCAGGCCGTGGGTGCAGCCCATGGCGCGCAGGGCGAGGGCCTGCTCGGGTCCGTCGACGCCCTCGGCCACGGACTGCATCCCGAGGTCGGTGGCGATCCTCAGCAGCCCGGCGGTGATCTTGTGCAGCCGGGCGGACTCCACCACGCCGTCGACCAGCCCGCGGTCGAGCTTGAGCGTGTCGATGGGGAGTCTGCGCAGGGCGCTGATCGCGGCGTAGCCGCTGCCGAAGCCGTCCAGGGCGATCCGCACGCCGAGCCGGCGCAGGGCGGAGAGCCGCCGCTCCAGCCCGTCCAGCGGGACGCGGGGATCGCTGCCGGACAGCTCCAGGACGAGCGCGCCGGACGGCAGGCCGTGGTGGATCAGCAGCCCTTCGAGGTACTTGGGCGGCAGCGACTTGTCCATCAGGCGGGTGGCGGACAACTGGACGTACACCGGCGCGGCATGGCCCGCGCGGCAGCGCTGGGCGGCCTGCTCGACGGCCTTCTCCAGCGTCCAGCGGCCGAGCTCCGCGGAGCGCGCGGCCTCGTCCCCGCGCTCGCTCTCGGCGACGCGCAGATACTCGGCGGGGGTGAACAGTATCCCCTGCGCGGACCGCCAACGGGCCTGCGCGGCCACGGCGGTGACCCGCCCGGTCGCCAGCTCCACGACGGGCTGGTGCAGCAGCGCGAACTCGCCGTCGTGCAGCGCGGTGCGCAGCCGGGTGGCCAGCTCGGCGCGGCGCACCACGTCGGCCTGCATCTGGGGCGCGTAGAGCTCGACGCGGCCCTTGCCCGCCTGCTTCGCGCGGTACATCGCGAGGTCGGCGTTGCGCATCAGCACACCGGGGGTGACGCCGGGCTCGGCGAAGGCCACGCCGATGCTGGCGGCCACCCGGACCTCGGTGCCTCCTTCCACCTTGTACGGCTGGGAGAGGGTGAGCCGGAGCCGGTCGGCGATCTCGTGGATGCGGTACTCCCGGGCCGCGGGGTCGCGGGTGCCGTCGCCGATGATGAGCGCGGCGAACTCGTCTCCTCCGAAGCGGGCGGTGCTGTCGCCCGCCCGCACCGAGTCCTGGAGGCGACGGGCCGCCTGGACCAGCAGCTCGTCGCCCGCTTGATGGCCGACGGTGTCGTTCACCGCCTTGAAGCCGTCGAGGTCGATGAAGAGCACGGCGGTCCCCGCGTCGGTCGCTCTGCGGCCGGTGAGGGCCTGCTGGACCTTCTTGGTGAACAGGGCGCGGTTGGGCAGGTCGGTGAGCGGGTCGTGCTCGGCGGTGTGCTGGAGCTGGGCCTGGAGCCGGACCCGCTCGGTGACGTCCCGGCTGTTGAAGATGAGGCCGCCGTGGTGGCGGTTGACGGTGGACTCCACGTTGAGCCACTCGCCGGAGCCGGAGCGGAAGCGGCATTCGATCCGGGTGGTGGGCTCCTCGGCGGGGGGCGCCGCGAGGAAGCGGCGCACTTCGTGGACGACTCTCCCCAGGTCCTCCGGGTGGATCAGCGAGGCCAGTTCGGAGCCGACGAGCTCCTCCGCCTCACGGCCGTAGACACCCGCGGCGGCGGGGCTGACGTAGCGCAGTATCCCGGTGGGCGCGGCGATCATGATGACGTCGCTGGAACCCTGGACGAGGGACCTGAAGTGGTTCTCCTTCTGGGCGAGTTCCTGGGTGAGCGAGATGTTGTCGAGCAGCATGATGCCCTGGCGGATGACGAGCGCCAGGACGACCGCGCAGCCGGTGAAGAGCACGACCCGGTCGACGCGGTGGCCGTCGAGCACGTTGTAGAGGATGCCCAACGTGCAGACGGCGGCGGCCAGATACGGGGTGAGGGCGGCGAGCGAACCGGCGATGGGCCGGCTGGGGTGGTGCGGGTGGTGGACGGTGCGGGAGCCGCTCGCCGCGGAGTCGTCGTCCTCCTCGCGGGCCACCCAGGGCGCGTACGCCATCAGCAGATAGCCCGCGAACCAGCCCGCGTCGAGGATCTGGCCGGAGCGGTAGTGCGAGCGCAGCAGTGGCGAGGTGAACAGGGCGTCGCACAGGACGGTCAGGGCGAGGGCCGCGATGGCGGTGTTGATCGCGGAGCGGTTGGCGGTGGAGCGCCGGAAGTGCAACGCGAGGACCATCGACACCAGGGCGATGTCCAGCAGCGGATAGGCCAGCGAGAGCGCCGCGTGGGCGACGGTCTCGCCCTGGAAGTGCGCGGTGTGCGCGAGGGCCAGGCTCCAGGACAGGGTGAGCAGGGAACCGCCCGTCAGCCAGGCGTCGAGCGCGAGGCAGACCCAGCCGGCGCGGGTGACCGGGCGCCTGGCGAGGACCAGCAGGCCGATGATGGCGGGCGGCGCGAAGAGCAGGAAGCAGAAGTCGGCCGCGGACGGGGTGGGCACGCGCACGTCGAGGACGACCTCGTACCACCCCCAGACGATGTTGCCCAGGCCCGCCATGGCGGAGGAGGCCGCGAACAGCAGCCAGGCGAGCCGGAAGCGGGTCTTGTGCGTCCTGCCGTACCAGAAGCAGGACACGGCGGCGAGGGCCGCGGCCCCGCCGAGCCCGAAGTCGCCCATGGCGGAGGCCAGCTCGCTCGATCCCCAGCCGAAGGCCGCGCCCGTGGCGTAGCCGCCGCAGACGAGCGCGAGGAGGAGCTGGGACGCCGGCCCGGACCCCCCGGCCGAACGCCGGGGCAGTGCCGCTCCGGGGGCGCTCACCGCGCCGCCGTCCCGCGCGAGACCCTGAGCCAGGCGAAGTGGGACCGGAGGGCGGAGCGGTGCGGGAGGCGGGCCGGGCCGGGCCGGCGGAGCGCCGGGGGCCGGGGGCGGAGCTGCCGGGGATGCCCTGCGGGCCGCGGTGGCGGAGCCGCAGTACAACCGTGCCGTGGTCGGTGCATGAGCCGCGTCGGGTTGATCGTCCAGTGGCCGCGCATCGCCCGTCGCCCCCCTCGTGTGCCGGTACTTCGCTGCGCCGTACGGTGCCCGGCGCAGCCCCCGGTCCGGACGATACACCAGACTCGTCACTCAGGGACATAGCTCATATACATAGCGTAATCAGCAACGGGATTATGAACACTGAGTGCAGTCGAACGGTACCTCTACGTGGTAGCTAGGGGGCGGTGACTACGACATTTTGCAGGGGTGCGTCCAGGGCGAATCTGGCCAGTTGATCGCGCAGCAGCCGCTCGGCCCGGGGCAGGAAGGCCGAGGAGGGCCCGCCCACATGAGGGGTGATCAGGGTGCCGGGAGCGGTCCACAAGGGGTGGCCCGGGGGCAGCGGTTCGGGGTCGGTGACGTCGAGCGCGGCCCGTAGCCTGCCGCTCTCCAGCTCGGCGAGGAGCGCCTCGGTGTCGACCACGGCGCCGCGCGCGATGTTGACCAGCAGGGCGCCGTCCTGCATCCGCGCCAGGAACTCGGCGCCCACCAGTCCGCGGGTGTCCTCCGTGAGCGGCGTCGCCAGGATCACGACGTCGGCGTCGGGGAGAAGATCCGGGAGCGCGGCGACGGGATGCACGGGACCGCGTACGGTTTCCCGCGGGGAGCGTGCGACGCGTGCGACCCGCGCGCATTCAAAGGGCACGAGCCGGTCCTCGATGGCGGAGCCGATGGAACCGTAGCCGACGATCAGCACCGACCTGTCCGCGAGCGCGGGCCGGTACCCCTGCGTCCACTCCCCCGCGTCCTGCGCGCGCACGAAGCCGGGGATGTCGCGCAGCGCGGCGAGGGTGAGCGCGAGCGCCAGCTCGGCGGTGCTGGTGTCGTGCAGCCCGCGGGCGTTGCACAGCAGGGTGCCGCGGGGCATCAGCGGCACGGCGGGCAGCATGTGGTCGACGCCCGCGGTGAGGGTCTGCACGACCTTCAGGCCGCGCATCGCGGGCAGCGGGCGTACGCAGACGTCGCCGCTCGTCACGTAGGGCGGGACGTAGAAGGCGCAGCGGGCGGGGTCGGTGGGGTAGTCGGGTTCGCCGTTCCAGTAGGCGTAGTCCAGGGCGCCGGGGAGGCCGTCGATCTTCTCGGGCCGGATCGGCAGCCAGGCCAGGGGGCGGGCGGAACCGCTGTCATCTGCGCTCATGCCTGGAGGCTATGCGAAGCGGCCGGGCCGGCAGAGGTTAGTTTGGGGGCGAGGAACGGGAGGGAACTGGCCGGTGGAGCGCAGGACAATCGGTGCGGCGGCGCTCGAAGTGGGCGCGATCGGCCTCGGGTGCATGCCGATGCACTGGGCGTACACCGCCTCTCAGCGGAGCGGCGAGGGCGCGCTGCGCACGGTGCACGCGGCGCTCGACGCGGGAACGACCCTGCTGGACACGGCGGACATGTACGGGCCGTTCACCAATGAGCTGCTCGTGGGGCGGGTGTTGCGGGAGCGGCGCAAGGAAGCCTTTGTGTCGACCAAGTGCGGGCTGCTGGTGGGCGATCAGCACATCGTCGCCAACGGTCGGCCCGGCTATGTGAAGCGGGCCTGCGACGCCTCGCTGCGGCGGCTGCAGACCGATGTGATCGACGTCTACCAGCTGCACCGGCCGGACCCGGAGATACCGGTCGAGGAGACCTGGGGGGCGATGGCGGAACTGGTCTCCGCGGGCAAAGTCCGGGCCCTGGGGTGGTGCGCGATCGGCGCGCGGGCGCAGCGCAGGTCGCGCGCCGGGATGTACGACGCGACGATCCGGCAGCTGGAGCGGATACAGCAGGTCTTCCCGGTGAGCTGTGTGCAGGCGGAGTTGTCGGTCTGGTCGCGGGAGGCGCTGGAGAAGCTGGTTCCGTGGTGCGCGTCGCGGGGCGTGGGGATGCTGGCGGCGATGCCTCTGGGGAACGGTTTCCTCAGCGGCACGCTCACCCCGGGCCAGGGCTTCGAGCCGGAGGACGTCCGGGCGCGGCACCCCCGGTTCACCGCGGAGATGATGGCCGCCAACCAGCCGATCGTGGCCGGGCTGCGGCGGGTGGCCGGGCGGCACGGCGCCACGGCCGCGCAGGTGGCCCTGGCCTGGGTGCTGGCGCAGGGGCGGCACGTGGTGCCGGTGCCGGGCACGAAGAAGGCCGCCTGGGCGGCGCAGAACGCGGTGGCGGCCCAACTGCGCCTCACCCCGGAGGACTTCGCGGAGATAGCGGCGTTGCCCAAGGCCATGGGGTCGTGGGAGTGAGCCCCCGCGACGTGTATAAGGAACTCGTGCCGCACCACCCCCGGTGAGAGGAACGAACCATGCGACGACGCGCGACGCGCGCCCGCCTCGCCGCCGTCACGGCCGCGCTGACCGGTTCCGCGCTGCTGCTCGCGGGCTGTTCGGACGGCGGGTCGCTGCCGGGCCGGGCGGCGCCGTCGTCGTGGGCGTCGGGCGCCGGGTCCCCGGGCGCGGGCGGGCCTTCGGGCGGCCCGGCCCCCTCCGCGGCGCCCGCCGAAGGGTCGGCGAAGGTCGTCCGTACGCTCACCGCCAAGCTGACCTCGCCCTGGGGGCTCGCGCCGCTGCCCGGCGGCGATCTGCTGGTGGGCTCCCGTGACACCGGGAAGATCATCCGGGTGGCCGCGAAGGACGGCGCGCAGAGCGAGGTGGGCTCGGTGCCGGGGGTCGCGGCGGCGGGCGAGGGCGGGCTGCTGGGCCTGGCGCTCTCCCCCGGCTACGCGACCGACCACCTGCTGTACGCCTACTTCACCACCGCCTCGGACAACCGGATCGCGCGGCTGCGCTACGACGAGGCGAAGCCCGACGGGCAGCGGCTGGGGCAGCCCGACACGGTGTTCCAGGGCATCCCCAAGGGGCAGATCCACAACGGCGGGCGGATCGCGTTCGGCCCGGACGGGATGCTCTACGCGGGCACGGGCGAGGGCGGCGACCGCGGTCTCGCCCAGGATCCCAAGTCCTTCGGCGGCAAGATCCTCCGGATGACCCCGGACGGCCGCCCCGCGCCCCGCAACCCGCGGGCCGACTCGGTGATCTACTCCTCCGGGCACCGCAATGTGCAGGGGCTCGCGTGGGACGCGGACAGGCGGCTGTGGGCGTCGGAGTTCGGCCAGGACACGTGGGACGAGCTCAATCTCGTCGAGCCGGGCGGCAATTACGGCTGGCCGGTGGTCGAGGGGAAGGCCGGGCGGCCCGGCTACCGCGACCCCGTCGAGCAGTGGAGGCCGGCGGACGCCTCGCCGAGCGGGCTCGCGTACGCGAAGGGTTCGCTGTGGATGGCCGCGCTCCGGGGGGAGCGCCTCTGGCGCGTCCCCCTGCGGGGTGCCGTTCCGGTGGCCGGGCCGCGGTCCTTCCTGAAGGGCGAGTACGGCCGCCTCCGCACGGTCGTCGCGACGGACGACGGCGGTCTGTGGCTGACCACGAGCAACACGGACGGCCGTGGCCGGCCGGGAGCCGACGACGACCGCATCCTGCGGGTGGAAGTGACGTGATCTCTCCCACGTCCGGGGATTCGTACACACGTCTGCGACACTGGACGGTCCAGGTCTGCGACGGGAGTTGAGATGTTCAACGTGTTCGAGGAACTGTTCGCGCCCGGCCGGAAGCACACCGAGGAGGAGCGCAACCGCCTCGAACTGGTCCGCGACGACACGGGCGACGCCGACCCGGGCAGCGGCCCGATAGACCTCGACTCGGGCCACGTCGTCATCCGCCCTCGTCAGGGCTGACCCGTGACCGGGGCTCTGCCCCAGACCCCGCAACACGGCTTCGCCGCGTTGTCCTCGAACGCCGGACGGGCTGAATTTCGCGGACCGTGGCTCTTTGGCCTGCGGCCCGCGCATTCAGCCCGTCCGGCGTTCGAGGACCGGGGTCCGGGGCGGAGCCCCGGTTACGGGAAGGGGCGGGACAGGGGAACGAGAACCGGTGCTTCCACCGGGCGGGGTGCGGGGATCGGGACCGGCGCCGAAGGCGCCTCCGGCGCCTCGATGCTCACGCGCGGCAGGACCCGGTCCAGCCACCCCGGCAGCCACCAATTAGCGCCCCCCAGCAGATGCATCAGCGCCGGCACCAGCAGCGTCCGCAGGACGAACGCGTCCAGGGCGACCGCCGACGCCAGGCCGATGCCGAACATCGCGATGATCCGGTCGCCGCTCAGCACGAAGGCCAGGAAGACCGCGATCATGATGACCGCGGCGGAGTTGATGACGCGGCTGGTCTCGGCGAGACCGACCCGTACCGCCCGGCAGTTGTCGCGGGTGGCCAGCCACTCCTCGTACATCCTGCTGACCAGGAAGACCTGGTAGTCCATGGAGAGGCCGAAGAGCACCGAGACCATGACGACCGGCAGGAAGGGCTCGATGGGGCCCGCGGCGCCCAGCCCGAGGAGTTCGCTGCCCCAGCCCCACTGGAAGATCGCGACGACGAGGCCGAAGGAGGAGGCGACCGCGGCGATGTTCATCAGGGCGGCCTTGAGGGGGATGCCGATGCTGCGGAAGGCCAGCAGGAGCAGCAGGCAGCCGAGGCCCACGACGACGCCGACGAAGAGCGGCAGCTTGCCGAGGACGACCGCGGCGAAGTCGTCGTAGCCGGCGGTCACCCCGCCGACCCGGACCTCGGCGCCGGTGCCCGCCATGGCCTCCGGCAGGACCGTGGAGCGCAGCCGCTCGACGAGGTCGCTGGTGGCCCGGGACTGCGGTGCGGTGGTGGGCACGACGGTGATCACGCCGGTGTCGCCGCTGTGGCTGAGGGTCGAGGGGGTGACGGAGGCTATGCCCTCGGTGTGGCGGAGGGTGTCGGGGAGGCGGTTGAAGGCGAGCCGGTCGGCGGCGCTGTCGAGGGGCGCCACGAGCGTCAGCGGGCCGTTGACGCCGGGGCCGAAGCCCTTGCCGAGCATGTCGTACGCCTGCCGGGTGGTGGCCGTCGCCGGGTTGTTGCCCTGGTCGGAGGTGCCCAGGTGCAGGGAGAACACCGGCAGGGCGAGAATCAGCATCACCGCCGCCGCGAGGCCGCCCAGCAGTCTGGGGTGGCGTTCGACGAAGGCCGACCAGCGGGCGGCGATGCCGGTGAGGGCCTCCGGCAGCGGTCCGCGTTCGGCGAGCCTGCGGCGTTCGCGGCGGCTCAGCGCCCGGTGGCCGATCAGCCCGAGCAGCGCGGGCAGCAGGGTCACGGAGGCCACGACGGTGAGGACGACCGTGAGCGAGGCGGCGATGGCGACGCCGTTGAGGAAGTTCAGCCGCAGGATCAGCATGCCGAGCAGGGCGACGCAGACGGTGCCCCCGGCGAAGACGACGGCGCGCCCGGTGGTGACGACGGCCCGTTCGGCCGCCTCCTGCACGGACAGGCCCGCGCGGAGGCCCTTGCGGTGCCGGGTGACGATGAAGAGGGCGTAGTCGATGCCCACGCCGAGCCCGATGAGGGTGCCCAGCATGGGGGCGAAGTCGGCGACGGTCATCAGGTGGCCGAGCAGGACGGTGCCCATGGCGGCGGTGCCGACACTGACGAGGGCGGTGGCGATGGGCAGCAGGCTGGCGGCGAGCGAGCCGAAGACGACGAACAGCACGACCGCCGCGACGAGCACGCCGACGATCTCGCTGAGGTGGCCGCCGGACCCCTCGGTGGAGCCGATGGAGGTGCCGCCGAGCGCGACCTGGAGGTGGTCGGTCGCGGCGGCCCGCGCGGTCTCGACGACCTTCTCGACCTGTGCCTTGTCGGGGTCGCCCGCCCGGCTGTCGAAGGTCAGCGAGGCGTAGGCGGTGTGCCCGTCCTGGCTGACGCGGCCGGCGCCGTCGCCGCCGTACGGGCCGGAGACCCCGGCGACGCCCGGCAGCCCGGCGATCTCGTCGAGCACGGCGCTCATGCGCTGTTCGACGGCGGGGGCGCGGACGGTGCCGGAGTCGGTGTGCCAGACGATCGTGTCGTCCCCGGCCTGGCCGGGGAACGCCTTCTCCAGGAGGGCGGCGGCGCGGGCGGACTCGGTGCCGGGCACGCCGTAGTCGTTGGAGTAGGCGCTGCCGGAGAGGGCCGCGGCGGCGCCCGTGCCCAGCAGGACGACGAGCCACAGCACGATGACGGCGAAGCGGCGGCGCAGGCACCACCGGGCAAGTGAGGTCATGACCTGTCTTCCCGGATATCGCGTCGACCTCGCCGGGAAATGACCCGTGGTTCCGACCGCTGGGGGTACTGGACAGAGGACCCGCCGGACGCTCACCGCGTGGGAGAGGCCTCTGCCGCACCACTGTGACAGGCGAAAAAGATCCTTTGTCCGCTTTGTGGCTTAGCCCACAATGCGGCCGGGATCGTGCCGTCAGCGGAAGGAATCCCAGGTGTGGGCCACGTCGACGACGAGGTGGTTGCCCCACTGGAAGACACGGAACGGCAGCCGGGCCCGGACGCCCAGACCGATCTGGGTGTCGCCCTCGAAGCTGCTCGCGTAGCGGGTGTCCCGGAAGGTCTGGTAGCCCGAGACGTCCACCCCGCGCAGCGGCTCGCCGACCCGGCCGGGGTAGGTGCGCAGGCCCGTGGTCGGCTCGTAGCTGGGCGCGGCCACCCGGACCTCCAGCACCGCCCCGCCCGCGACCGGGATCTCGTCGCCGGAGCCGTCCTGGTGGAGCTTGTCGACATAGGCCACGCGGTAGCCGATCGGGCGCTCGCCGGCCCCCTTGACCTCGAAGACCATCCGGTCGAAGCAGTCGTGCCGCCCGGTTCTGATGTCCCTCAGCGACTTGTAGGCGCTGTCCGTGCTGACCTTGGCGAGGCTTCCCCAGCCGCCCTCGCACTGCACGGCGGGCGAGGTGCTCCCCGTCGCCCCGTCGGCCGCGGTGGCCGAAACCGTCGCCACCGTCAGTCCGGCACCCGCCAGCACGAGCGCCGTCAGCGCCCTGCTCAACCGTCGCATCACTAACCCCCAGCACAGGAAGAGCGGACACACCCTGGGCCCGCACCCCGCGATCATGCCGGACCGTTTCCACGCTTGGCGGACGTATCGAATAATTCACGCCAACTGACGTCAAGTACGGCCGAATTCGGTTATTCGGTTACTCGGCTATACGACAATGGCCGCCCCTCGCGAGGAGGGACGGCCATCGACTGCTCGAACCGAGGATCAGCCCTCGACGCCGAGCCGCTCAAGGCTGTGCTGATTATTCTTTCGCGGCAAGCCGCTCAAGGATCAGCTCACGGACGCGCGCCGCGTCCGCCTGGCCGCGGGTGGCCTTCATGACCGCGCCGACGAGCGCGCCCGCCGCCGCGACCTTGCCCGCGCGGATCTTGTCCGCGATCGCCGCGTTGGCCGCGATGGCCTCGTCGACGGCGGTGCCCAGGGCACTGTCGTCGGAGACGACCGCGAGACCGCGCCGCGCGACGACGGCGTCCGGGTCGCCCTCGCCCGCGAGCACGCCCTCGATGACCTGGCGGGCCAGCTTGTCGTTGAGGGAACCCTCGGCGACCAGCGCGCACACGCGCGCGACCTGCGCCGGGGTGATCTCCAGCGCCGTGAGCTCCGTACCGGCCTCGTTGGCCCGGCGGGCCAGCTCGCCCATCCACCACTTACGGGCGGCGGCCGAGTCGGCCCCGGCCTCGATGGTGGCGACGATCAGGTCGACCGCACTGGCGTTGAGGATCGACTGCATGTCGTGCTCGGAGACGCCCCAGTCCTCGCGGAGGCGGTTGCGGCGCACACGCGGCAGCTCGGGCAGGCCCTTGCGGAGCTCCTCCACCCACTCCCGGGCGGGAGCGACCGGCACCAGGTCCGGCTCGGGGAAGTAGCGGTAGTCCTCGGCGTTGTCCTTGATGCGGCCCGCCGTGGTGGACCCGTCCTCCTCGTGGAAGTGCCGGGTCTCCTGCACGATCGTGCCGCCGGAGGACAGCACCGCCGCGTGCCGCTGGATCTCGAAGCGGGCGGCGCGCTCGACGCTCCGCAGCGAGTTGACGTTCTTCGTCTCCGAGCGGGTGCCGAACTTCTCGGTGCCGTTGGGACGCAGCGACAGGTTGACGTCGCAGCGCATCTGGCCCATTTCCATCCGGGCCTCGGAGACGCCGAGCGCCTTGATGAGCTCGCGCAGCTCGGCGACGTACGCCTTGGCGACCTCGGGGGCCCGCTCGCCCGCGCCCTCGATCGGCTTGGTGACGATCTCGATGAGCGGGATGCCCGCGCGGTTGTAGTCGAGCAGGGAGTGCGAGGCACCGTGGATACGGCCGGTGGCACCGCCCACGTGGGTGGACTTGCCGGTGTCCTCCTCCATGTGGGCGCGCTCGATCTCCACGCGGAAGACCTCGCCGTCCTCCAGCTGGACGTCCAGATAGCCGTTGAAGGCGATCGGCTCGTCGTACTGCGAGGTCTGGAAGTTCTTCGGCATGTCCGGATAGAAGTAGTTCTTCCGGGCGAAGCGGCACCACTCGGCGATCTCGCAGTGCAGCGCGAGACCGATCTTCACCGCGGACTCGACGCCGATGGCGTTGACGACCGGCAGCGAGCCGGGCAGGCCGAGGCAGGTGGGGCAGGTCTGCGAGTTGGGCTCGGCGCCCAGCTCGGTGGAACAGCCGCAGAACATCTTGGTCTTGGTGCCGAGCTCGACATGGACCTCCAGGCCCATGACGGGGTCGTAGGACGCCAGCGCGTCCTCGTACGACACCAGTTCAGTGACGGTCACGGAAAATCAAACCTCTCAGTCCGCGAGGACGTCGTCGCTGTTCATCCGGCGCAGCTCCCGGACGAGCAGAGCGACACCGGTGACGATGGCGGCCGCGGAGACCACGGCGTCGATGAGCTGGAGCGTGTCCTGCTCACCACGGGCCTTCTTGGCCTGCTTGTAGACGCTGATCGCACCGAACGCGGTGGTGCCGATGGACAGGTAGGTGCCGGGCCGGGACTTCTTGAAGCCCTTGGCCTTCTCGAGCTTGCTCACGGACTTGCTCACAGTGCCGGTGCCTCCTCAAGCAGCGGGTGACCCCAGCGCTCGTTGAAGGCGGCCTCGACGGCCGCACCGACCTTGTACAGCCGGTCGTCCTTCATGGCGGGGGCGATGATCTGCAGACCCACCGGCAGGCCGTCCTCGGGCGCCAGGCCGCACGGGAGCGACATGGCGGAGTTTCCTGCCAGGTTGGTGGGGATGGTGCACAGGTCGGCGAGGTACATCGCCATCGGGTCGTCGGCGCGCTCGCCGATCGCGAAGGCGGTGGTCGGGGTGGTCGGCGAGACCATCACGTCGACCTGCTGGAATGCCTTCTCGAAGTCCTGCGTGATGAGGGTGCGGACCTTCTGCGCCGAGCCGTAGTACGCGTCGTAGTAGCCGGAGCTCAGCGCGTACGTACCGAGGATCACACGGCGCTTGACCTCGTCGCCGAAACCGGCCTCGCGGGTGAGCGCGGTGACGTCCTCGGCGGACTTCGTGCCGTCGTCGCCGACCCGCAGGCCGTAGCGCATGGCGTCGAAGCGGGCCAGGTTGGAGGAGCACTCCGAGGGCGCGATCAGGTAGTACGCGGCCAGGGCCAGGTCGAAGGACGGGCAGTCCACCTCGACGACCTCGGCGCCCAGCTCCTTGAGGAGCTCCACGGACTCGTCGAAGCGCTGCAGCACGCCGGCCTGGTAGCCCTCGCCGCGGAACTGCTTGACGACGCCGATGCGCATGCCCTTGACGTCGCCGTTCCGCGCGGCCTCGACGACCGGCGGGACCGGGGCGTCGATGGACGTGGAGTCGAGCGGGTCGTGGCCGGCGATGGCCTCGTGCAGCAGGGCCGCGTCCAGGACCGTACGGGCACAGGGACCGCCCTGGTCGAGGGAGGACGAGAAGGCGACCATGCCGTAGCGGGAGACGCCGCCGTAGGTCGGCTTGACGCCGACGGTGCCGGTGACGGCGGCGGGCTGGCGGATGGAACCGCCGGTGTCCGTGCCGATGGCGAGGGGGGCCTCGTACGCGGCGAGCGCCGCGCTGGAGCCGCCGCCCGAACCACCGGGGATCTTGGTGAGGTCCCAGGGGTTGCCGGTCGGCCCGTAGGCGCTGTTCTCGGTCGAGGACCCCATGGCGAACTCGTCCATGTTGGTCTTGCCGAGGATGACGACGTCCGCTTCCTTCAGCTTGCGCGTCAGGGTGGCGTCGTACGGCGGGATCCAGCCCTCGAGGATCTTGGAACCGACGGTGGTCGGGATCCCCTTGGTGGTGAAGATGTCCTTGAGCGCGAGCGGCACGCCGGCCAGCGGGCCGAGCTTCTCGCCGCGGGCCCGCTTCTCGTCGACGGCGCGGGCCTGCGCGAGGGCGCCCTCGCGGTCGACGTGCAGGAAGGCGTGCACCTTCTCGTCGACGGCCTCGATGCGCGCCAGGTGCGCCTCGGTCACCTGGACGGCGGTGACCTCGCCCGAGGCGATCTTCGCGGCGATCTCCGCCGCGGTCAGCTTGATCAGTTCAGCGGCAGTCATGGTCAGTCCTCCCCCAGGATCTGCGGCACCTTGAAACGCTGCTGCTCCTGGGCCGGGGCGCCGGAGAGCGCCTCCTGCGGGGTCAGCGACGGACGGATCTCGTCCGCGCGCATGACGTTGGTCAGCGGCAGCGGGTGGGACGTCGGGGGGACGTCCTGGTCGGCGACCTCGGAGACGCGGGCGACCGCGCCGATGATGTCGTCGAGCTGTCCGGCGAAGTGGTCGAGCTCCTCGGCCTTGAGCTCCAGACGTGCCAGCCGGGCGAGGTGTGCGACCTCCTCGCGCGTGATGCCAGGCATGCGGCGATCCTTCAGGGGTTCGTGACGGATTCTGGGCAGTTTGATGGCCCAATCCTATGGCCCGCGGAGGACCACCCGCGAAACCCTTTCTCCGGACCCCGGCCCGTAGGGGTTTCCGGGGCCGCTCACAGGGCTCTCACGGGGCCCCATAAGGGGCGCGGGGAAGCGTCGATTTGCGGCTCCGCCGCGTGGGCGCGACCAGCCACCGGACGACCCGCGGCCGCACACCGAGCCCAAGAGGCACCCCGATAGGCGCAGCAAACCCCACCGGTCAGGTGACCGGCTGATCCGCCCCCTCCGTGGAAGGCGCGACGCCCAGTCGATCCGTGGAAGGCGCGACGCCCAGCCGATCGACCTCGCGGTGCCAACCGCTCTCGCTGCGCAGCCGCAGCCACGCCGTCGTCTCGTCCGGCGGCATCGCCGCGGCCACCAGCCAGCCCTGGACCGCGTCGCAGCCGAGATCCCGCAGCCGCTCCCACGTCTCGTCGTCCTCGACGCCCTCGGCGACGACCAGCAGCCCCAGCGAGTGCGCCAGGTCGAGCGTGCAGCGGACGATCTCCGCGTCCTCGTTGTCGATGGCGAGGCGGGCCACGAACGAGCGGTCGATCTTGAGCTCGCTCACCGGGAGCCTGCGCAGGTGGACGAGGGAGGAGTAGCCGGTGCCGAAGTCGTCGAGGGACATCTTCACGCCGTGGCCGGTGAGCCCGGCCAGGGTGTCGGCGGCCCGCTGGGGGTCCTCCAGGAGGACGTGTTCCGTTATCTCCAGTTGCAGCGCGCCCGCGGGGACCCCGTGCCGGGCGAGCCGGGCCGCGACCGAACCGGCGAAGCCGGGCGTGTGGACGTCCCGGGGCGAGACGTTGACCGCGACGGGGACGTCCAGGCCCATCGCCCGCCACTTCGCGACCTGCCCGAGCGCGGTCTCCAGGACGTACTCGGTCAGCCGCGGCATCAGTCCGGAGGACTCGGCGATGGCGATGAACTCGTCCGGGGAGACCCGCCCCCGCTCGGGGTGGACCCAGCGGACGAGCGCCTCCAGCCCCGCGACGTGGCCGTCGAAGCCGACCTTCGGCTGGTAGTGGAGCTCCACGTCGCCCGCGTCCAGCGCCCGCCGGAGGTCGCCCAGCAGGCCCAGCCGGTCGAGGGTGTTGCCGTCGCGCCGGGCCTCGTAGACCTCGACGCCGCTGCGGTCGCGCTTGGCCTGGTACATCGCCACGTCGGCGCGGCGCAGCAGGTCGCCCGCGTCGAGGGCGTGGTCGGGGTAGACGGCGACGCCCGCGCTGGCCTCCAGGACGAGGGTGAGCCCCTCCAGGTTGAGGGGCGAGCCGAGGGCGGCGACCAGGGAGCGGGCCACGCGCTGGGCGCTGGTGAGCGAGTCGGCGGTGGGGAGCAGCACGGCGAACTCGTCGCCGCCGAGGCGGGCGGCCTCCGCGTCGCGCGGCAGGGCGAGCCGGAGGCGCTCCGCTATCTGCAGCAGCAGCCGGTCCCCCGCGAGGTGCCCGAGGGTGTCGTTGACGGACCGGAAGCGGTCCAGGTCTATGAGGACGAGGGCGGCCCGGGAGCCGTTGCGCTCGGCCTCGTCGAGGGCGCTCCAGGTGCGCTCCAGCAGCCACTGGCGGTTGGGGAGCCCGGTGAGGGGGTCGCGGAGCTGCTCCTCGGCGCGGGCGCGGGCGATCCAGAGGGTGGAGTCGAGGGCGATGAGGGGGACCGCGAACAGCGGCAGCAGCATGGGCGCGTGGTCGGCGACGACGGCGATGAGCGGGGCGATGCCGAGGAGGGCGCCGCCGACGAGGGCCTGGCGGACGAGCGCGGTGCGGGCGATGCTGCTGAGCCCGGTGCGGGGGGCCATCGAGTACCAGAGCAGGGCTCGGGTGACCGCGAGGTACATGAACGCGGCCAGGGCGATCTTGGGGAGGGCCGTGAGCGGCCAGGTGTCGGGCAGCCAGGGGCGTTCGACGCTGGAGACGACGCCGCACAGGAAGAGGGAGAGGGCCGCGGCCCCGATGCCCAGGATGTCGACGGCGCCGTGGAGTAACGCCTGCCGCCAGCGGTGGCGACGGGCGGTGGCGACGAGCAGCACGATGGCGATGCTGATCAGGACGGCGGGGAGCCAGCCGTAGAGCAGCAGGACGGCCAGGGTGAGCGCGGCCCCGGAGCCGGTGCCGCCCCACCAGCGGTCCCGCCCGAGGGCGACGAGGTGCGCCACGATCAGGGCGGTGAGGGAGGCGAGGGCCGCCCCGACGGTATGGCCGGGGAACAGGGTGTGGCCCTCGCCGAGCACTCGGCAGATCCCGGCGGCCAGCGCGAGGACGGCCACGGTGACACAGACCATCGGCAGTGCGGGCGGGGGAACCCGGCGCAGCCGAGATGCCGGTTCGGCGCTGTCGGTGGGTTTCATGCCCGTCCCTCTCACAGCCGGCGGTGCCCGCGCCACGGCAGGCGCACATCTCAACAGTAGGCCGCAGAAGGCTACGACGGGCAGCGATCGGCAGCGGTTGCCTGATTGGAAGCCGACCTCTTGTAGCCATCTGGTATGCGCTGTAGGGGTAATGCCCACTGCCTATGCGGGCATTACTCCGGTGGGGTGGCGGCCCGGGATCCGGTAGCGCGGGGAACCCGTGCGGGGCGCGGGCCGCCACCCGAGCCGCGGGGTGCCCCGGGGCTCCGCCCCGGACCCCGTCACTCCTGCGGGACCGCGGTCTCCCGGGCGGCGTCCGGGCCCTGTTCGAGGAGGACCGCGAAGCCGTCCTCCTCCAGCACCGGGACCTTCAGTTGCATCGCCTTGTCGAACTTGGAGCCGGGGCTGTCCCCGACGACCACGAAGTCCGTCTTCTTGGAGACCGAGCCGGTGACCTTGGCGCCCCGGCTCTGGAGCGCCTCCTTCGCGGCGTCCCGGGTGTACGAGGCGAGGGTGCCGGTGACGACGACGGTGAGGCCCTCCAGCGGCCGGGGGCCCTCCTCCTCGCCGGTGGTCTCGTCCTCGAAGCGGACGCCGGCGGCGCGCCACTTGGCCACGATCTCGCGGTGCCAGTCCTCGGCGAACCACTGCCCGAGGGAGGCCGCGATGATCCCGCCGACGCCCTCGACGGCGGCCAGCTCCTCCTCGGTGGCCTCGGCGATGCGGTCCAGGGAGCGGAACTCCCGGGCCAGCGCCTCCGCGGCGACGGGGCCGACGTGGCGGATGGAGAGGCCGGTGAGGAAGCGGGCCAGCGGGCGCTCCTTGGCGGCCTTGATGTTCTCCAGCATCGCGAGGGCGTTCTTCTTCGGCTCACCCTTTTGATTCGCGAAGAAGGTGACGACCTTCGGCTCGCCGGTCTTGGGGTCGCGCTTGGGCAGGCCGGAGTCCATGTCGAGGACGTAGGACTTGATGGGCAGCAGCTCCTCGATCGTCAGGTCGAAGAGGTCGCCCTCGTCCTTCAGCGGCGGGGTGGCCGGCTCCAGGGGCTGGGTGAGGGCGGTGGCCGCCACATAGCCGAAGTTCTCGATGTCGAGGCACTTGCGGCCGGCCAGGTAGTAGAGCCGCTCGCGGATCTGGGCGGGGCAGGCGCGGGCGTTGGGGCAGCGGAGGTCGATGTCGCCCTCCTTCATCGGCTGGAGGGCGCTGCCGCACTCCGGGCACGCGTCGGGCATCACGAACTCCCGCTCGCTGCCGTCCCGCAGGCCGACGACCGGCCCGAGGATCTCGGGGATCACGTCACCGGCCTTGCGGAGCACCACGGTGTCGCCGATGAACACGCCCTTGGCCTTGACGACGTCCTGGTTGTGCAGGGTGGCGAACTCGACCTCGGACCCGGCGACGGTGACGGGCTCGACCACCGCGTACGGGGTGACCCGGCCGGTGCGGCCGACGCCCACCCGGATGTCCACCAGCTTGGTGTTGACCTCCTCGGGGGCGTACTTCCAGGCGATGGCCCAGCGGGGCGCGCGCGAAGTGGAGCCGAGCCGCCCCTGGAGGGGGATCTCGTCGAGCTTGACGACGACGCCGTCGATCTCGTGCTCCATCGAGTGCCGCACCTTGGGGTCGCCGTAGTGCGCGATGAACTTCCGGACGCCGTCCAGGGAGTCCACGACCTTGTTGTGCTTCGCGGTGGGCAGGCCCCACTCGCGCAGCAGGTCGTACGCCTGCGACTGGCGGTCGATGGCGAAGCCGTCGCGGGCGCCGATGCCGTGGACCACCATGTGCAGCGGGCGGGTGGCGGTGACCCTGGGGTCCTTCTGGCGCAGCGAACCGGCCGCCGCGTTGCGCGGGTTGGCGAACGGCGCCTTGCCGTCGGCGACGAGACGGGCGTTGAGCTCCTCGAACTTCTCCATCGGGAAGAAGACCTCGCCGCGGATCTCGACCAGCTCGGGGACGCGTTCGCCCTGGAGCCGGTCCGGGATCTCGGCGATCGTCCGGACGTTGGGCGTGATGTCCTCGCCGGTGCGGCCGTCGCCGCGGGTGGCGGCGCGGGTGAGGCGGCCGTGCTCGTAGGTCAGGTTGACGGCGAGGCCGTCGACCTTGAGCTCGCACAGGAAGTGGTACGGCGTGCCGTCGCCGATCTCCTTGGCGATCCGCTCCGCCCAGGCGGCCAGCTCCTCGTCGTCGAAGGCGTTGTCGAGGGAGAGCATGCGCTCGCGGTGCTCGACCGCGGTGAACTCCGTCTCGTACGCCCCGGCGACCTTCTGGGTGGGCGAGTCGGGGGTGCGCAGCTCGGGGTGCCGCTCCTCAAGTGCCTCCAGCGCGCGCAGCAGCCGGTCGAACTCGGCGTCGCTGATGACCGGGTGGTCCTTCACGTAGTACCGGAAGCGGTGCTCCTCGACCTGCTCGGCGAGGAGCGCGTGCCGCTCCCGTGCCTCCGCCGGTGTCACGGCAGGCGCAGCCCCCGCCGCGAGCTTCTCGTCGCCGTGCTGTCCGCCAGCCACCTTCTCGTCCTCCTGTTGGTCCATGGGCGTGCCCATGAGCGCCGTCACTCAGGGTTGTCCGCGAGTGATCTCGCCGCCCTGACGCAGTGGGCGAGCACCGCACGGGCATATGCGGGCGAAGCGCCCGCGAGCCCGCACGAGGGGGTGACCACCACGGACTCCGCGAGGGTCCCCGGTGACAGCCCCAGCCTGCGCCACAGCGTCCTGACACCCATGACGCTACCGGCAGGGTCCGACAATGGGCCGTCCACGCTCGGCACCACGCCCACAAGGAGCTTGGTACCCGCCTCGACGGCCTCGCCGAGCGCCTCCTCCTCACGCTCGGTGAAGAGCGAGAAGTCGAAGGAGATACCGTCGGCCCCGGCCCGGCGCAGCAGCGCGAACGGCACGCCGGGGGCGCAGGAATGGACGACGGGCGCGCTGCCCGTGGCCTCCCGGGCGACCGTCACCAGGTCGCGCAGGGCGTCCTCGACGACGGCGCGGTCGACGGCCCGGTAGGTGCGGTAGCCGCTGGCGGTGCGCACCGTCCCGGTGAGCACGGCGGTCAGCGAGGGCTCGTCGAGCTGGAGCACCACGCGGGCGCCGGGCACCCGGCGGCGTACCTCGGCGAGGTGCGCCCGTACGCCCTCGGCCAGCGAGGCGGTGAGGTCCCGGCAGGCGCCGGGGTCGCCGAGGGCGGCCTCGCCGCCGCGCAGCTCCAGCGCGGCCGCGAGGGTCCAGGGCCCGACGACCGAGACCTTGAGCGCGCCCTCGTACCCCTGGGTGTGCTCCTCCAGGGCGTCGAGGTCCTCGCCCAGCCAGGAGCGGGCGCGCTTGGTGTCGCGCCCCGGCCGGTCGCCGATCCGCCAACCGCTCGGCTCCACGCGGGCGTAGACCTCGACCAGCATCCCGGCGGTCCGCCCGATCATGTCCGCACCCGGTCCGCGGGCGGGCAGTTCCGGCAGGTACGGCAGGGCCTCCAGGGACCCCGTGACGGTCTTCGCGGCCTCCCGCGCGTCGCCACCGGGCATCGACCCGACCCCGGTGGCGACCCCGGCACCCCAGCTCAGCTTGCTTTTCTCAGTCACCCAGGAAGCGTAAGGGGCAGGCGCGGGCTCAGCGGCCGGGGCGGACCGTCAGGTCGTTGATCTCCGCATCGCGCGGCAGGTCGACCGCCAGCAGGATGGTCCTGGCGACCGAGTCCGGGTCGATCCACTTCGCCGGGTCGTACTCCTTGCCCTCCTGCTGGTGCACCTTCGCCTGCATCGAGGTCGCCGTGCGGCCCGGGTAGACGCTGGTGACCCGTACGCCGTTGGCGTGCTCCTCGGCGCGCAGCGAGTCGGCGAGCGCCTTCAGTCCGTGCTTGCTGGCCGCGTACGCGCCCCAGGTGGCATGGGCGTTGAGCCCGGAGCCCGAGTTGACGAAGACGACGTGCCCCTGGGCGACCCGCAGCTGCGGGAGGAAGAGGCGGGTGAGCTCGGCGGGGGAGACGAGGTTGGCGGCGAGCGTGTGGTTCCAGGTGCGGGTGGTCAGCTCGCCGACGGTGCCGAGTTCGCAGACGCCCGCGATGTGCAGCAGGGAGTCGACGCGCTCGGGCAGCGTCTGGTGGTCGAGCGCCCAGGAGATCCGGTCGGGATTGGCGAGGTCGGCGACGAGGGTACGGGCGCCGGGGAACCGGGCGGCCAGTTCCTTGGCCCGCCCGGCGTCGCGCGCGAACAGGTACAGCTCGTCGCCGCGCGCGAGCAGCCGCTCCGCGACGGCCGCTCCGATGCCCGAACCGGCTCCGGTGATCAGGTGTGTTGCCATGGCCCCACCTTGCCCTACCGGGGCCCTCCGGGGCACGGCCGGGTCCGGGTTCAGCCCTGGGCGACGGCCTCCCGGCGCGCCGCGCGCTCGGTGGCCGCGATCGTCGCCGAGCCGACCACGCGCGTGCCGTCGTAGAGGACGATCGCCTGGCCGGGGGCGACGCCGCGGACGGGCTCCGCGAAGGAGACCCGCAGCTCCGAGCCGTCCACCAGCTCCGCGGTCACCTCGGTCTCGCCGCCGTGGGCGCGCAGCTGGGCGGTGTACGTGCCGGGGCCGGCCGGGGCCGTGCCGCACCAGCGGGGCTTGATGGCGGTGAGGGCGGTGACGTCCAGCGCCTCGACGGGGCCCACGGTGACGGTGTTGTCCACCGGGGAGATGTCCAGGACGTAGCGGGGCTTGCCGTCCGGCGCGGGGTGGCCGATGCGCAGGCCCTTGCGCTGGCCGATGGTGTAGCCGAACGCGCCCTCGTGGGTGCCCAGCTTGGTGCCGGACTCGTCGACGATGTCGCCCTCGGCCTTGCCGAGGCGGGCGGCCAGGAAGCCCTGGGTGTCGCCGTCGGCGATGAAGCAGATGTCGTGGCTGTCGGGCTTCTTCGCGACGGCCAGGCCGCGCCGCTCCGCCTCCGCCCGGATCTCTTCCTTGGTGGTCAGGGTGTCGCCCAGCGGGAACATCGCGTGGGCGAGCTGCTTCTCGTCCAGCACGCCGAGGACGTAGCTCTGGTCCTTGGCCATGTCGCTGGCGCGGTGCAGCTCGCGGGTGCCGTCGTCCTTCAGGACGACCGTCGCGTAGTGGCCGGTGCACACCGCGTCGAAGCCGAGGGCGAGGGCCTTGTCCAGCAGGGCCGCGAACTTGATCTTCTCGTTGCAGCGCAGGCAGGGGTTGGGCGTGCGCCCCGCCTGGTACTCGGCGACGAAGTCCTCGACGACGTCCTCGCGGAAGCGCTCGGCGAGGTCCCAGACGTAGAAGGGGATGCCGATGACGTCGGCGGCGCGGCGGGCGTCGCGCGAGTCCTCGATCGTGCAGCAGCCGCGCGCGCCCGTGCGGAAGGACTGCGGGTTCGCGGACAGCGCGAGGTGCACGCCGGTGACGTCGTGGCCGGCCTCGGCGGCCCGCGCGGCGGCCACGGCGGAGTCGACGCCGCCGGACATGGCGGCGAGTACGCGGAGGCGACTACCGTCGCGGGGGCCGGAAGGTGCACCAGGGAAGTCAGTCATAACCCTTCCAGGGTACGGGGCGCCTGCGGCGGGCTTGGCGGGTGATCTCGCCCACTGGGGTGGGAGGTGAGCTCTGCCTGCGTCTGCGGGTCGTTCGTGGCTGATCGCGCAGTTCCCCGCGCCCCTTATCGGGGCACGTGCCTGCGCCCCGTCAGGGGCGCGGGGAACTGCGCGACAAGCCCCCACCGGCCCGCGGACGGACGAACCGGGGTCAGCTCAGGCCTGCGGTCCGGGCGCGTTCGACGACCGGGCCGATGGCGGACGCGACCGCCGCCACGTCGGCAGACGTCGACGTGTGGCCCAGAGAGAACCGCAACGTCCCCCGCGCCAGATCCGGATCCGTCCCAGTGGCGAGAACGACATGGCTGGGCTGGGCCACCCCGGCCGTGCAGGCCGAGCCGGTGGAGCACTCGATGCCCTGGGCGTCCAGGAGGAGGAGCAGGGAGTCGCCCTCGCAGCCGGGGAAGGAGAAGTGCGCGTTGGCGGGCAGTCTGCCCGCCGGGTCGGGGTCGCCGCCGAGGACCGCGTCCGGCACGGCCGCGCGGACGGCCGCGATCAGCTCGTCGCGGAGCGCGCCGATCTCGCGCGCGTGGTCCGGGCGCCGCTCGGCGGCGAGCGTCCCGGCGACGGCGAACGCGGCGACGGCGGGCACGTCCAGCGTCCCGGAGCGCACGTGCCGCTCCTGTCCGCCGCCGTGCAGCAGGGGCACGGGCGCGTACTGCCGCCCGAGCAGCAGGGCGCCGATGCCGTACGGGCCGCCGATCTTGTGGCCGCTGACGGTCATCGCGGCCAGCCCCGACGCGGCGAAGTCCACGTCGAGCTGGCCGAACGCCTGGACCGCGTCGGCGTGCAGGGGTATGCCGAACTCGGCGGCGACGGCGGCCAGTTCACGGACCGGCATGATGGTGCCGATCTCGTTGTTGGCCCACATCACGGTGGCGAGGGCGACGTCGTCGGGGTTGCGGGCGATGGCCTCGCGCAGCGCGTCCGGGTGCACCCGGCCGTGAGGGTCCACGGGGAGGTACTCGACGGTCGCGCCCTCGTGGGTGCCGAGCCAGTCGACGGCGTCGAGCACGGCGTGGTGCTCGACGGGGCTGGCGAGGACGCGCGTACGGGCCGGGTCGGCGGCGCGGCGGGCCCAGTACAGCCCCTTGACGGCGAGGTTGTCCGCTTCGGTGCCGCCCGCGGTGAACACCACTTCGCTGGGGCGCGCGCCGAGGGCCGCCGCGAGGGACTCGCGGGACTCCTCGACGGTGCGGCGCGCGCGCCGCCCGGCGGCGTGCAGCGAGGAGGCGTTGCCCGTGCGGGCGAGCTGGGCGGTCATCGCCTGCACCGCCTCCGGGAGCATCGGAGTGGTGGCGGCGTGGTCGAGGTAGGCCATGGTGGGCACGATTCTACGAGCGGGGCCGGCGTCCCCGGGAGCCGAGGGTTTGTTCCCCGCTCCGGGGCCCCTGACACCCCGGGCCGCGCCCCGCCCCCTGAAGGTCCGGGATCCGGTTCAGGACCCGCGCGGGACCAGGGCCAGTTGGCGGGACTGGGCGACCAGGAAGTCCTCGCTGTCCCACACCTCGGCGTCCTCCTCCAGGTATCCGCCCGCGAGGTTCCGTGTCGTGATGGAGACGCGGAGCGGGCCCGGGGCGGGGCGGCGGCGGATGTGGGTGGTGAGCTCGACGGTGGGGACCCAGCCGCTGAGCCCCATCTCGAAGGCGGTCGGGGGCAGCGCGTCCACGGCCAGCAGCAGCGACAGCGCGTCGGCGGGCCGTCCGTCCGCCAGCGCGAACCAGGCCCGCATCTCGCCCCGCCCGCTCGGCGCGCCGACCGCCCAGCCCGCGGTCGCGGGGTCGAGCCGGATGTCGAGCCGGCCGGAGATCTCGGGGACGGGGGCGGACGCCGGGGCGTCCTCCGGACCCGGGCAGTGCTCGTACGGCGGTATGGCGGGCGGCTTGGCGGTCGTCCGCACGTCGTCGGTGACGGCGTCGAGGTCGCCGTAGGTGGCGAGGACGCGGATGCGCTCGACCTCGGTGCCGTGCTCGTCGCGCTGGAACAGCGACGCCTGGCCGGTGGAAAGGTTGCGGCCGGTGCGGACGAGCTCCGTGCGGACGACGGCGGGGCCGGGGCGCGAGGCGGACAGGTAGTGCGCGGTGACCGAGAAGGGGTCCGGGTGCGGCAGGGCGTCACCGAGCGCGCGGCAGACCAGGGCGAGGAGGTAGCCGCCGTTGGCGGCGCCGAAGATGGTCCACCCCGCGGAGAGGTCCACGTCGTAGGCGCCGCGGGCGCCGTCCCGCTCGCGCGGGCGGATCGCGGTGTCGCGGTCGAATTCGCTGGTGCCGATGGTCGCCTGTGCCATGGTCCGACGCTACACCCGGATGTTACTGATGGGTAGGTCAAAAGGTACGGCGTTCACTCACACTTCTTCGGCCGCGGCGCTCCGGCGGTGCCACGCGCGCGGCGCGCGCCAGTGGAAGCGCATGGCGAGCAGCCGCAGCACGAAGGCGGTCAGGGCGGCCAGCGCGCTGGTGGTGGCGTTGAGCTCGTGGAAACGGATCAGCAGGGCGGCCATCGTCGCGCCGACCATCGCGGGTACGGCGTAGAGGTCGCGGTCCCAGCGCAGCAGCGAGGGCACCTCGTGGGCGAGGATGTCGCGCAGCACACCGCCGCCGACGGCCGTGGCCAGTCCGAGGGTGGCGGCGAAGGTGAGACCGAGCCCGTGCGCGTACGCCTTCATGGTGCCCGTGACACAGAACAGCCCGAGCCCGGCGGCGTCGAACACCCCCACGGCCTTGGTGATCCGCTCGACCTCGGGGTGCAGGAAGAAGACGATCAGCGTGGCGAGCAGCGGGGTGAGGAAGTAGCCGAGGTCGGTGAAGGCCGCGGGCGGCACCGCCCCGATGATCAGGTCCCGGAACAGCCCGCCGCCCAGCGCGGTGACCTCGGCGAGCACCGCCATGCCGAAGACGTCGAAGTTCTTGCGTACGGCGAGCAGCGCACCCGAGATCGCGAAGACGAAGATCCCGGCGAGATCCAGCGAGTGCTGGACGGAGGGGCTGAACAGATCGGTGAGCACGCGACATTCTTACTCGTCGCATACATGCATCCGGACATCCATCCGAAAAACTCGGAGAACACGACGCCCGGCCGCGCCCTAGGAGGGCGCGTTCTCCGGGTGGTGGCACGCCACCCGGTGGCCGGGCGCGAGCTCCACCAGGGGCGGTTCCTGCGCGGCGCACACCTCCGTCGCCTTCCAGCAGCGGGTGTGGAAGCGGCACCCCGAGGGCGGGGCGATCGGGGAGGGCACGTCCCCCTTGAGAAGAATCCGCTCGCGTTTCGCGCGCCGTTTGGGATCCGGCACCGGCACCGCGGAGAGCAGTGCCTTGGTGTACGGGTGCATCGGCTTCTCGTAGAGGGAGGTGCGGTCGGTGAGCTCCACGAGCTTGCCGAGGTACATCACGGCGATCCGGTCGGAGACATGGCGGATGACCGACAGATCGTGGGCGATGATGACGTAGGTCAGCCCCAGCTCGTCCTGGAGGTCGTCCAGGAGGTTGACCACCTGCGCCTGGATGGACACGTCCAGCGCGGAGACCGGCTCGTCGGCGACCACCAGCTTCGGCTTGAGCGCGAGCGCGCGGGCGATGCCGATGCGCTGCCGCTGGCCGCCGGAGAACTCGTGCGGGTAGCGGTTGTAGTGCTCGGGGTTGAGGCCGACGAGCTCCAGCAGCCGCTGGACCTCCCGCTTCACCCCGCCCTCGGGTGTGATGCCCTGGAGCCTGAAGGGGGCGCCGACGATGGTGCCGACGGTGTGCCGGGGGTTCAGCGAGGAGTACGGGTCCTGGAAGATCATCTGCACGTCGCGGCGCATCGGGCGCATGCCCGAGGTCCCGAGGTGGGTGATGTCCCGGCCCTGGAACTCGACGGTGCCACCGGTGGGTTCCAGCAGCCGGGTGATCAGCCGGCCCATGGTCGACTTGCCGCAGCCGGACTCCCCCACCACGCCGAGGGTCTCCCCGGCGCGCACGTCGAAGCTGATGCCGTCCACGGCCCGTACCGCGCCGACCTGCCGGCGCAGCAGGCCCTTGGTGATGGGGAAGTGCTTGACCAGGTCCGTCACCTTGAGGAGGGTGTCCGGTCCGTCGGGCGCCGTCGGCTGCGGGGGGATGGTCGCGTCTCGGTCGGGCACGGTGTCGTCCTTCACAGCTTGGGCGCAATCTCTTCGGTCCAGATACGGGTCCGCTCCTCCTGGGTCATATGGCAGGCGGACCAGTGCCGGTTCCCGCCCTCGCCGGAGACCAGCCGCAGCTCGGGCCGCTCGGTGCGGGTGATGCCGCCCTCGGGGATGTCGGCGTAGGGGCAGCGGGGGTTGAAGGCGCAGCCGGGCGGCACGTTGATCAGGCTGGGCGGGGAGCCCTTGACGGGGATGAGCCGCTCGGTCTGCTCGCGGTCGATCCTCGGCATCGAGCCGAGCAGCCCCCAGGTGTAGGGGTGCCGGGGCTGGGAGAAGACCTTCTCCGCGGGGCCGCGCTCGATGCAGCGGCCGCCGTACATCACCAGGATGTCGTCGGCCAGTTCGGCGACGACGCCGAGGTCGTGGGTGATGATGATGACCGCCGAGCCGAACTCCTTCTGGAGGTCGCGGATCAGGTCGAGGATCTGGGCCTGGACGGTCACGTCGAGGGCGGTCGTCGGCTCGTCCGCGATCAGCAGTTCGGGGTTGTTGACGAGCGCCATCGCGATCATCGCGCGCTGCCGCATGCCGCCGGAGAACTGGTGGGGGTAGTCGCCGACGCGGCGGTGCGGCTCGGGGATGCCGACGCGGTCGAGCATCTCGACGGCCCGTTTCCGCGCGGTCCTCCGGTCGGTCCGGTGGTGCACGCGGTACGCCTCGGCGATCTGGGCGCCGATGGTGAAGTAGGGGTGCATGGCCGACAGCGGGTCCTGGAAGATCATGGCCATCTTCCGGCCGCGCAGGGTCCGTACACGGTCGGGGTCGGCGGAGATGAGCTCCTCGCCGTCCAGCCGGACCTCGCCGGAGATCCGGGCCTTCGCCGTGCGGTGCAGGCCCATGACGCCCAGGGAGGTGACGGACTTCCCGGAGCCCGACTCGCCGACGATGCCCAGGGTCTTCCCGGCCCCGACGTCGAAGCTCACGCCGTCGACGGACTTCACCAGACCGTCGTCGGTGTCGAAGTGGATGCGCAGGTCGCGTACGGAGAGGAAGACGTCCGGGGCGTCCGCCGGCGGGGTGGCCACGGGTTCGCCCGCGGCCGCGTCCCGGGTCACGCGCTGTTCCTTGCCGGGCTCGCTCACGAGTACCTCACCCTGGGGTCGATGGCCGCGTAGACCAGGTCCACCAGCAGATTGCAGATGACGATGAAGAAGGCGGCGACCAGGGTCACGCCCATCACGATGGGCAGGTCGTTGTCCTGGATGCCCTTGACCGCGTACTCGCCGATGCCCTTGAACGAGAAGACCGTCTCGGTGATGACCGCGCCGCCGAGCAGCAGGCCGAAGTCCATACCGAAGATGGTGACGATCGGGGTGAGGGCGGAGCGCAGGCCGTGCTTGGCGACGACCTTGCTCTCCTTGAGCCCCTTGGCGCGGGCCGTGCGGATGTAGTCCTCGCTCATGGTCTCCAGCATTCCCGCGCGGGTGAGCCGGGCGTAGAGCGCGGAATAGAGGAAGGCGAGACTGCACCAGGGGACGAGGAGGTTCCACGCCCATTGGCCGGGGTTGTCGGTGAAACTCACGTAGTTGATGCCGTCGCCCCACACCGGCCATTGGACGGTGAGGAGGCTCAGGGCCAGCATGCCGGTGAAGAAGATCGGCAGCGAGACGCCGGCCAGGGCCACGCCCATGAAGAAGCGGTCGAAGACCGTGCCCCGCTTGAGCGCGGAGAGCACGCCCACGGCCACGCCCGAGATCAGCCAGATCACGGCGGCGCCGATGGCCAGGGAGAGGGTGACCGGGATGCGCGAGGTCAGCTGGGGCCACACCTCGACATGGCTCTTGAAGGAGTAGCCGAAGCACGGCGCGGCGCAGTGCGAGGCGTCCGGGCCGAACTTGTAGTCGGCCCCCACCACGATGGCCTTGATGAAGTGCCAGTACTGGGTGTACAGGGGCTGGTCGAAGCCGAGGTTCTTCTTGACGGCGGCGACGGCGCCGGCGTTGGCGTCCTTGCCGACGTACTGGGTGGCAAGTTGGTCGACCGTCTGCCCGGCGATCCGGGGGACGAGGAAGAAGATCGCGAAGGTGACTGCGCTGACCACCAGCAGCAGTAGGACCGCGGCGAACAGGCGTCGGATGATGTACGCAGCCACAGCTGTGCGGCACCGGCGTCCGCGGGACGGAGTGTCCCGGCCCGGCGGACGCCGGCACCTTCACCTGCCTTTCGAAAGTCTTCGGCGGGCTGGCCCGCTGCTACTTGGAGGAGCCCATCAGCAGGTAGTCGTACATGCCGAGGTAGGCCTGGGTGACCGTGACGTTGGTCGCGGACTCGGGCCGGAAGAGCAGGTTCTTGCGGTAGACCAGCGGTACGGCGGAAGCGTTCTCGGCGACCATCTTGTCGATGTCGCCCCACGCCTTGGCGCGGGCGGCGGCATCGGTGTTGGCGATCGCGTCGTTCAACGCCTTGTTGATCTGCGGGTCGTTCAGCTCGGAGACGTTGTTGCCGCCGGAGGGCTTGATCGCCGAGCCGTTGACGATCTGGTCGAGGAAACCGAAGCCGGTCGGCCAGTCGGCACCCCAGGCGGTCATGATCATGCCGAGGTTGTGGCTGTGGACGTAGTCCGGCACACCCGCGAAGTTGGTGAAGTACTTGCCGGTCGGGAAGGTCTTGATGTTCGCCGTGATGCCGATCTTCTTCATCGACGCCTGGACGGCGGTGGCCGCCGCCATCTCGGCGGGCCGGTCGGAGCGGGCCGTCAGATTGGTCTCGAAGCCGTTCGGCTGACCGCACTGCTTGAGCTCGTCCTTGGCCTTGTTGATGTCACCGGCGCTGTTCGGGGTCTCGTACAGGCTGAACTTCGCGTAGCCGTTGACGGTCGGCGGCAGCAGGGTCGAGGCGACGTCACCCTTCGGGTCGCCGCCCTGGGCCTGCTGGATCGACGCCTTGTCCATGCCCCACTGGACCGCCTTGCGGCAGTGGATGTTGTCGAACGGCTTCACGTTCACGTTCAGGCCGAGGTACGAAGTGGCGCCGGCGTACGGCATGTCGGTCTGCTTCTTGTACTTGCCGCCCAGCACCTTCGACTGGGTCTGCGGGCCGACGCCGGTGCCGTACGCGTCGGCGGTCACGCTGTCGTTGAGCAGGCCGTTGTCGACCGTCGTCTGGAGGATCTTGAATTTGAACGAGTACTTGTCCGGCAGGGCCTTGCGGATCGGGTCCGTCTTCGGGTCCCACTGGGGGTTGCGCTCCAGCGTCGCACTCTTGCCCTCCTCGTACGAGGAGAACTTGTACGGGCCCGTGGAGACGATGTGCTTCACGTACTCGGCGCCCTTGTCCGCCTTCTGCGGCACGGGGGCGGTCTGCGAGAAGGTCGCGAGATAGTCGAAGTCGGCGAAGGCGTCCTTGAGATGGAAGACGATCGTCTGGTCGTCGGGCGTCTCGATGGACTTGATCCCCTCGGGGGACTTGTCCTTGTACGGGCCCTGGTACTTGTCACCGCCCTCCAGGTGCGCCTTGAAGTACGTCGGTCCGTTGGACAGCGCGTCGGGCGCGAAGTTGCTGCGCTCGACGGCGTACTTGACGTCCTTCGAGGTGACCGGCGTGCCGTCCTCGAACTTCACCCCGGTGCGCAGCTTGTACGTCCAGGTCTTGGCGTCCGGGCTCGGCTTGCCCAGGGACTCGGCGAGGTCCGGGACGACCTCCAGGCCGTCCTTGCCCGCGGCGGGCTTGAAAGTGGTGAGCGAGCGGCTGTAGAGGCGGGAGAAGTTCTGCACCCAGCCGTAGTAGGTGTTGCCCGGGTCGAGGGAGTCGGGGACGTCCGTCGCCTCGTAGGTGACCGTGCCCCCCTTCTTGTCCGTCTTGTTGACGATCGAGGAGAGGGCCGCGTCCGCGGTCACGTTCTTGTTCCCGCTGCCGCTGCCGCTGCTGTCGTCGCTCTTCGAGCTGCTGCACGCGGTGGCCCCCAGCGCCAGCACCACGGTCGTGGCGAGCACAGCCGTCGCTTTTCTTGTGTTCACCTTGAGGAAAGCCCCCTCTGTCGATGGATGGTGGCGCGGTGGACGGGAGGTCGCCGCGGTCACTTGCTGCGCGGGTCGAGGGCGTCACGCAGCCCGTCGCCCAGCAGGTTGAAGGCCAGCACCGTGATGAAGATGGCGAGACCTGGCACGAACATGTACTGCGGATCGGCCTGGTAGAGGTCCGTCGCGCTGGTGAGCATGCCGCCCCAGGATGCCTGCGGCGGGGCGATGCCCACGCCCAGGAAGCTCAGCGCGGCCTCGAAGAGGATGTTCGTCGGGATCAGCAGGGTCGAGTAGACGAGGATCGGCGCCACCAGGTTGGGCAGCAGCTCCCGGAAGAGGATGAACGGCCCGCGCGCGCCGAGGCTCCGGGAGGCCTCGACGAATTCCCGCTCCCGCAGGGAGAGCGTCTGCGCCCGGACGATCCGGCCCATGTAGGGCCAGTTGAAGAAGCCGATCACGAAGATCAGCACACAGATCCGCAGCGGCAGGCCCGAGAGCCCGAACGCGCCGTCCTGCAGCGCCGCCGAGATGGAGATCGCGAACAGCAGCAGCGGGAAGGCGAGGAAGGTGTCCATCATCCGGCTGATGACGCTGTCCACCCAGCCGCCGTAGAAGCCCGCGACGACGCCGAGCACGGCGCCGAGCACCACGGAGAGCAGCGTGGCGCCGGTGGCGACGATCAGGGAGACCCAGGAGCCCTCGATGATGCGGGCCAGGATGTCGCGCCCGTACTGCGGGTCCACACCCAGCGGATGGTCCCAGCTCATACCGCCGAACCCGCCCTTGGGGGCGAGCCGTTCGGGGTCGACGAGGTTCTGGTGGAACTGGTTGGGATCCAGCCCGAAGACGGATTCGATGGGCTTGGCCAGCACGGCGAGCAGGATCAGCAGGATCACCACGACACCGCCCGCGACGGCCACCTTGTCGCGCTTGAAGCGGATCCAGGCGATCTGGGTGAGCGAACGCCCCTCGATCTGGCTCTTGTTGGCCCCGGCGAGAACGGCCTCGGGCTGCGCCCCGGCGGCTCCTCCGGTGGTCTCGATAGGTGCGGTCACAGTGCCTTTGACCCCTCTCGGGCCGGGGGTGACCGGCCCACGCCCGCCGTGGAAGGCGGCTTCGAACTCACAGGTACACGTGCAAACTGATGCAGTTGGTACTGATGGAGCGGAAGGTCACAGAAAAGGACTCGTACGCAGGAGCGACGTCCCTTGGAGCGGGAGTCTTCAACGCGGCCGCGATCACCCGCCAGCCCCGGCCGGGAATGGATGCGCAACCGTGATGTGGCCAGTGGGCTTCCGTTATCCGAACGCCGGGGGCGGCTCAGCGGATGCCTGTCGGCCGGGTGTCAACTTGTGCTGCTTACCAGCATATTGGGGACACAGCGGATCCGACCCCTGCCGGACCGGGCCCCGATGGATCAGTTCGGACGGGTCGGTTCGGTACGGATCCGTTCAGTACGGATCCGTTCAGTAAGGCTGTGGAGCCGCGCCCTGCGGGGCCGCGCCGCCGGGCCAGCCGGCCGGAGGGTAGCCGTAGCCGCCGGACGGGGGCGGCACGGCCGGGCCGCCGTAGCCGTCGCGGTCGAAGAACGGGCGCGCGTGGGCGCGCATCCACATCGCGACCGGGTCGTGCTCGTCCGACATCGCGACCGTGGACACCGGCAGCCCCTCGGGCACCGCGCCGAGCGACTGCCGCATCATCGACCGCACCGTGTCCACGGCGGCCCGCGAGGTGTCGTACAGATCGAGGCCGATCGCCAGATAGGGGGTGCCCAGCGCGGGCTGCACCCAGGCGCGGCGCAGCGCCCGCACCGCGGGCGTGTGCCGGGCCTGCTGCCCGAGCAGGGCGTAGAACTGCGGGATGTCCAGGGCGGGCTCGCTCAGTTGGAGCGGTCCGGCGGGCAGCCGGTCGAGGCCGCCCGCGATCCGCCGCAGGTCGAGCCAGGGCACGCCGACACCACCGCCGGGGGCGTGCGGATTGAGCCACAGGCCCCAGCGGTCGGGGTAGAGCGCGCCGGCGACGGCACGGCCCGGGACGACGACGTGGGCGCGGTTCCAGCCACTGGCGGCGAGCTCCTGCGCGGAGGTCACGCACGGGGCGTAGCCGAGGCCGTCGACCTCCATGTTGCCGTACTGCGCGTCGGGCGAACCGGCCTGGCCGTGCCAGAGCAGCATCCAGACGCCGCCCTCGGCCAGCGCCTGGAGGAGGGCCTCATAGGCGTCGTACCGGCCGGGCGCCACCTGGCGCAGCATCTGCTCCACGCCGCTCCCCGCGCCCGCGCTCACCTGGTTCCGCCCCTTCTCTCGGCCGCCCCCGGCCGCTTTCTCCAGTGCCCCGGGGCGCGGCAGCGCGCCCGGTCCGGTCATACCGACAGCTTACGAGCCCGCGGCGGCGGGCACGGGAGGAGTCACAGGTCACGGTCGTAGAACGGACGGACCTGAGCCAGCATCCAGTCGGCCACCGGGTCCCGCGCCACGTCCAGGAAGACCAGCTGTACGGGCCAGACGACGGGCGCCGTGCCGAGCGCCCTGCCGAGGGCGTCCATGACGGCGGTGCGGCTGCCGGGGTCGGGCAGGTCGAGCTCGACGCCGACGAAGAGCGCGGGGTCGGCCCCCTCGACGCTGGCGAGGGCGCGGCGCGCGGTCCGTACGCACTGGGCGGCGGCGAACTCCAGCCCGGCGGCGGCGAGGAAGCCGGTGGGCTCCTGCTGCCAGTCGGGCTGGAAGAGGCGGACCCGGCCGCCGGTGGCGTCGCCGTCGAGGAGGGTGCGCCCGGCGCGGCAGAGCTCGGCGACGGCGGGCGGCGGGAGGGGCGCGCCGACGGCGCCCTCGGGGTTGACGGCGAGGCCGACCTGCGGGGGCAGGCCGCGGGCGAATTCGACGGCCGGTGCCACGGCGAAGGGCATCCGGTCGCCGACGACGCGGAGGAACTCCGCCTCGGAGCTGAACACCGGTACGTAGGCGGCGCCGTCGAGCTCCATGGTGGGGAGGTCGAGGTCGGGGCTGTCGGGCCCGCCGCCGCCCGGCAGGGGCACCCAGAGGTGGCTGCGCCCGAGCACCTCGACGATGCGGGCGCCCGCGCCGGGCACGCCCAGGGAGGCGGTGAGCACCGCTTCGAGTTCATTGGCGGGCCAGCCCTGGGGGAGGCCGCCCACGGGGGCGCCGGCCGGGGCCGCGGGCCGACCGTACTGCTCGGGGATGCTCATCTCGTCCAACCGCCGTCTCTACAAAGCCGCACCCGAACCCTAACGGTTGGGCCGACGCCGCCGCCTGCGGCCTGCGGAATTGCCCACCGGCGAGGGGCGGGCGACCGCGCTCCCGGGACAACCGGCCCGTTCGGCGGCCGAGGAGACCTCGCGTCAGCGCGCCCGGCTCCGGGGAGACCCGTCAGCGCCCCTGCGAACCACCCGTGGGGGTGCACCCGCGGAGCCGGTGAAGGTGATCCGCCGCAGCGCGTCGGCCGCCGGACGGTCCATCAGCACCACCGATCCCACGCCCCCCGGCATCCTCCCGGCCACCGCGTCGGCGACCAGCCGGGCCGCCGCCCCCCGGTGGCGGCGGAACGCGCGCGCGGAGACCGTGCGCCCGCGCGCCGCCTGGCCCGCCAGCGCGAGGCCGGGGCCGACGTCGAGCAGCAGCAGGTGGACGGTGCCGCCCCGGCGGCGGGCCTCACGGACCAGCCACCGCCGCACCCAGCCGCGCTCGCCGCAGTCGTGCACCACCCCGCTCGCCCCGGAGCGCAGGGCCCGCCGGAGGGCGGCGTAGTGGACGAGCCGCACCAGCGGCCGGTACACGGCGTACGGCAGCCAGCCCGGGGTGCGGCGCTCCAGCCGCTCGCGGGAGTCCTGGGAGTCGACGCGGCGGACGGCCGCGCCCCGCTCGTCGAGCGCGGGCACGGCCCGCCGTATCAGGGTCGTCTTCCCGCTGCCGGGCAGTCCGGAGACGACGACGAGGTCGCCCGGGGCGCAGCGCAGCTCGGCGCGGCCGCCGCCGCGCAGGTCGAGGACGCCCGGCCGCACCCGGCACTCCCCCGCCGCCGGGCCGCGCGGCGCCCGCTCCGGCGGCGCGGCCTCCGTCCGCTCCCCGTCCGTGTCCCGCGTGCGCACGATGACCGCCTTCCCCCGTACCGGGCCCCGCCCGGTCACCATCCGACTACCCACAGAACGTAAAGGAAAGGTAATGCAATTGAGAGGACGGCGGGCGGTCCGTCGCGCGCCCGTCCGTGCAATGATGTGCGCGCCAACTGCGTACCCAAACTGCATACCGGCCGCTCGAATCCACGCGGGAGAGTTCCAGCCATTGAGTGCTGGGCGCCGAAGGAGCAAGTTCCTCCCTTGAATCTCTCAGGCCCCGTACCGCGTGGGCGAGGCAGATCTGAAAAGCGGGCCGTCCTGCGCGGCGGCCCCACCGAAGGTGCAAGCCGACAGCGCGTTCGTCGCTCGCGGTGAACCTCTCAGGTTCCGATGACAGATGGGGAGGACGTCCTCATTGCCATGCCTGGGAGCCCACACCATGACTGATGCCCCTCGCCGAACCGCTCTCGACGCGCTGCACCGCGCGCTCGGTGCCACGATGACCGACTTCGCCGGCTGGGACATGCCCCTGCGGTACGGAAGCGAGCGCGACGAGCACGTCGCGGTGCGCACCCACGCGGGCCTCTTCGACCTCTCCCACATGGGCGAGATCACCCTCACCGGCCCGCAGGCCGGGCAGGCGCTCGACCACGCGCTGGTGGGCAATCTCTCCGCGCTGGCGGTCGGCCGCGCCCGCTACACCATGATCTGCGACGCCGCGGGCGGCATCCTGGACGACCTGATCGTCTACCGCCTGGCCGACCAGGAGTACATGGTCGTCGCCAACGCCTCCAACGCCCAGGTGGTGCTGGACGCGCTGACCGAGCGCGCGGCGGACTTCGCCACCGAGGTGCGGGACGACCGCGACAACTACGCGCTGCTCGCGGTCCAGGGCCCCGAGTCCCCCGGCATTCTCAAGTCCCTCACGGACGCGGACCTGGACGGCCTCAAGTACTACGCGGGCCTGCCGGGCACCGTCGCGGGCGTGCCCGCGCTGATCGCCCGCACCGGCTACACCGGCGAGGACGGCTTCGAGCTGTTCGTCGCCCCGGCCGACGCCGAGAAGCTCTGGCAGGCGCTGACCGACGCGGGCGCCGCCGTCGGTCTCGTGCCCTGTGGCCTCTCCTGCCGCGACACGCTGCGCCTGGAGGCGGGCATGCCGCTGTACGGGCACGAGCTGACGACCGCCACCACGCCGTTCGACGCGGGCCTCGGCCGGGTCGTGAAGTTCGACAAGGAGGGCGACTTCGTGGGGCGCGAGGCGCTCGCGGCCGCCGCGGAGCGCGCGGAGGGCAACCCGCCGCGCAAGCTGGTCGGCCTGATCGCCGAGGGCCGCCGGGTGCCGCGCGCCGGATTCGCGGTGGTCTCCGGCGGCGAGGTCGTCGGCGAGGTCACGTCCGGCGCCCCCTCCCCCACGCTCGGCAAGCCGATCGCCATCGCGTACATCGACGCCGCCCACTCCGCACCCGGTACAAAGGGTGTGTCCGTGGACATTCGCGGCAGCCATGAGCCCTACGAGGTCGTGGCCCTGCCCTTCTACAAGCGGCAGCGCTGATCTCTTCCCGTCTCACCTGTCAATACCCGTTGCACAAGCACCCACGCGCATCCAGGAGAATCAAGCCATGAGCAACCCCCAGCAGCTGCGCTACAGCAAGGAGCACGAGTGGCTGTCGGCCGCCGAGGACGGTGTGGCGACGGTCGGCATCACCGAGTTCGCCGCCAACGCGCTCGGTGACGTCGTCTACGCCCAGCTCCCGGCGGTCGGCGACTCGGTCACCGCGGGTGAGTCCTGTGGCGAGCTGGAGTCGACCAAGTCGGTCAGCGACCTGTACTCCCCGGTGACCGGCGAGGTCGTCGCGGCCAACCAGGACGTCGTGGACGACCCCGCGCTGGTGAACTCCGCCCCCTTCGCGGGCGGCTGGCTGTTCAAGGTCAAGATCGCGGACGAGCCGGCGGACCTGATGTCCGCCGACGAGTACACCGCCTTCGCCGGCTGACCCCGCCCCGCCCTCCCCGCCCCAGGAAGTCCAGGAAGAACTCATGTCGCTTCTGAACAGCTCCCTCCATGAGCTCGACCCCGACGTCGCCGCCGCTGTCGACGCCGAACTCCACCGCCAGCAGTCCACCCTCGAGATGATCGCGTCGGAGAACTTCGCTCCGGTCGCCGTCATGGAGGCCCAGGGCTCGGTCCTCACCAACAAGTACGCCGAGGGCTACCCGGGCCGCCGCTACTACGGCGGCTGCGAGCACGTCGACGTCGTCGAGCAGATCGCGATCGACCGGATCAAGGCGCTCTTCGGTGCCGAGCACGCGAACGTCCAGCCGCACTCCGGTGCGCAGGCCAACGCGGCCGCGATGTTCGCGCTGCTCAACCCCGGCGACACCATCCTGGGCCTGAACCTCGCCCACGGCGGTCACCTGACCCACGGCATGAAGATCAACTTCTCCGGGAAGCTCTACAACGTGGTCGCCTACCACGTCGACGAGCAGACCAACCTGGTCGACATGGACGAGGTCGAGCGCCTCGCCAAGGAGCACCGCCCGAAGCTGATCGTCGCCGGCTGGTCGGCGTACCCGCGCCAGCTGGACTTCGCGGCCTTCCGCCGGATCGCCGACGAGGTCGGCGCGTACCTGATGGTCGACATGGCCCACTTCGCGGGCCTGGTCGCCGCCGGGCTGCACCCCTCCCCGGTGCCGCACGCGCACGTCGTCACCACGACCACGCACAAGACGCTGGGCGGCCCGCGCGGTGGTGTGATCCTCTCCACGGCCGAACTGGCCAAGAAGATCAACTCCGCCGTCTTCCCCGGTCAGCAGGGTGGTCCGCTGGAGCACGTGATCGCGGCGAAGGCCGTCTCCTTCAAGGTCGCGGCCAGCGAGGAGTTCAAGGAGCGCCAGGAGCGTACGCTGGAAGGCGCGAAGATCCTGGCGGAGCGCCTGGTTCAGCCCGATGTGACCGAGGTGGGCGTCTCCGTCCTCTCCGGTGGCACGGACGTGCACCTGGTGCTGGTCGATCTCCGCAACTCCGAGCTGGACGGCCAGCAGGCCGAGGACCGCCTCCACGAGGTCGGGATCACGGTCAACCGGAACGCCATCCCGAACGACCCGCGGCCCCCGATGGTCACCTCGGGCCTGCGGATCGGCACCCCGGCGCTGGCCACCCGTGGCTTCCAGGCCGATGACTTCCGTGAGGTCGCGGACATCATCGCCGCGGCCCTGAAGCCGTCCTACGACGTGGCGTCGCTGTCGGCCCGCGTCACGGCCCTGGCCGACAAGTACCCGCTGTACCCCGGACTGAAGTAGTCCGGCAGCACCTGATTCACCCGTAGGTGCGGGGCACCAGGCACACTGAAAAGGTGGGCCCGGTGCCCCTCACCGCGTAAGCCCTGTACCACCGACCCGAGGGAGCAGCCACCGTGGCCATCTCCGTTTTCGATCTCTTCTCGATCGGCATAGGCCCGTCCAGCTCCCACACGGTCGGCCCGATGCGGGCCGCGCTGATGTTCACGCGCCGCCTGAAGAACGAGGGCCTGCTGGCCCACACCACCTCCGTCCGCGCCGAGCTCTTCGGCTCGCTCGGGGCCACCGGCCACGGCCACGGCACCCCCAAGGCCGTGCTGCTCGGCCTGGAGGGCCACTCGCCCCGCACGGTCGACGTCGAGACGGCGGACGACGAGGTCGAGCGCATCCGCACCTCGAAGCGGCTGAGACTGCTCGGCGCGGAGATCGGCTCGGCGCACGAGATCGACTTCGACGAGTCGACCCAGCTGATCCTGCACCGCCGCCGCTCCCTGCCGTACCACGCCAACGGCATGACCCTCTTCGCGTACGACGAGGCGGGCGCGCCCCTGCTGGAGAAGACCTACTACTCCGTCGGCGGCGGCTTCGTCGTGGACGAGGACGCGGTCGGCGAGGACCGGATCGTCCTGGACGACACCGTGCTGAAGTACCCCTTCCGCACGGGTGACGAGCTGCTGCGGCTCTCCCGCGAGACGGGTCTGTCGATCTCCGCCCTGATGCTGGAGAACGAGAAGGCCTGGCGCACCGAGACGGAGATCCGCGAGGGCCTGCTGGAGATCTGGCGCGTCATGCAGGCGTGCGTCTCGCGCGGCATGGCCCGCGAGGGCATCCTCCCCGGCGGCCTCAAGGTCCGCCGCCGCGCCGCCAACTCGGCGCGCCAGCTGCGCGCCGAGGGCGACGCGCAGGCCCGCGCGATGGAGTGGATCACGATCTACGCCATGGCGGTCAACGAGGAGAACGCGGCGGGCGGCCGGGTCGTCACCGCCCCCACCAACGGCGCCGCGGGCATCATCCCCGCCGTGCTGCACTACTACATGAACTTCGTGCCCGGCGCGGACGAGGACGGCATCGTCCGCTTCCTGCTCGCCGCGGGCGCGATCGGCATGCTCTTCAAGGAGAACGCCTCGATCTCCGGCGCCGAGGTCGGCTGCCAGGGCGAGGTCGGCTCCGCCTGCTCGATGGCCTCGGGCGGCCTCGCCGAGGTCCTCGGCGGCACCCCGGAGCAGGTCGAGAACGCCGCCGAGATCGGCATGGAGCACAACCTCGGCCTCACCTGCGACCCGGTGGGCGGCCTGGTCCAGATCCCGTGCATCGAGCGCAACGGCATGGCCGCCGCCAAGGCCGTCACCGCCGCCCGCATGGCCCTCCGCGGCGACGGCCGCCACCACGTCTCCCTCGACAAGGTCATCAAGACCATGAAGGAGACGGGCGCCGACATGAAGGTCAAGTACAAGGAGACCGCCCGCGGCGGGCTCGCGGTGAACGTCATCGAGTGCTGACGCGCTGACGGCTCTTTCCTGACGGCCGCCTTCCCCCCGACACGGCGAGGGGAGGCGGCCGTCGGGGTTTCCGGGGCCCCGGCCGGGGTTGGAGATCATGACCGGAAACCGCGTGTCAGTGTGCGAATCCCGTGAGTAATGTCGGCGCCCTCGTACCGTCCCCGTCACGAGGAGTCCCCGCCATGCGCCTTCCCGTCCGTGCCGCTGTCGCGATCCTCGGCGCCGTCGCCGCCGTCTCCGGGCTCGCCGCCCCCGCCGCCGTCGCCGCTCCGGAGCCCGCGCCCGACGCCGCCGTGCGGATTCACAACGGCGCGTACGGGGGGTGCCTGACGGCGGAGGGGACCGGGTACCGCGATCCGCGGGGGACGGGGCGGCCGTGGCTCGTGGCGCTGCAGCCGTGTGCCGCGGGGGCGCCGGCCGACCAGTCGTGGGTGTACAGCCCCGCCACGCACCAGTACTGGTCGGTGGCCCAGCCGTACCGCTGCATCGACCGGAAGGGGCCGTTGCTGGTCACGGCGTTGTGCGACGCAGACTCGGCCGCGCAGCGGTTCCGCAGCGCGCCCGCCGCGGACGGCGGGCGCAAGATCGTGTCCGAGGCCGACGGCCGTATCTGGGACCAGGACTCGCACCGCGCGGGTGCGGCGCGGGCGGCGACGGGCGAGGGTGTCCGGGAGGCCCGCGACGTGGCGTCCGTCCCGGCCGACCGCAGGTGGACGCTGACGGCCGCCTGAGCGGACTCATTTGGAGCGTCCGGCGTTGTCAGTGGTACCGCGTACGCTCTCGGCATGAGTTACGCAGACCTGCGCGAACTCCAGAGCGCGCTCAACACCGCCTCGGACATCGCCTTCTCCCTCGACGCCGCGCCGGCCCCCCATGAGGCCGACCAGCTTCTCGACGCCCTGCGCAGAGCGCTGGCCGCGGCCGGTGCCCTGGGGGCCGGAGTGGGGGCGACGGGGTGCGCGGAGCATCCGAAGGGGCCCGTCGACCCGCTGTACGGCGACAAGGACGACCCGCTGCCGCCGGGCTGGGGCCGGTGCCTGCTGTGCAACGACCGGCGGCGGCGGGCCAGTGCGCAGCGGCGGGGCTGGCGCTGACCGGAGCCGTACGGCGGTGCGGCGGTGCGGTCAGCCGCCGTCGGCCACCAGGGACAGATAGCGGTCCCAGTCCCAGTACGGCCCGGGGTCGGTGTGGGTCGAGCCGGGCACTTCGACGTGGCCGATGATGTGTTCCCGGGTCGGGGGGATGCCGTGCCGGGCGCAGACGGCGGCGGTGAGCCGGGCCGAGGAGCGGTACATCGCGTCGGTGAAGTACGCGGGGCGGTCGATCCAGCCCTCGTGCTCGATGCCGATGCTGCGGGTGTTGTAGTCCCAGTTCCCGGCGTGCCAGGCGATGTCCTTCTCGCGGACGAACTGACCGATGTAGCCGTCGGCGGAGGCCACCATGTAGTGCGCCGAGACCTTCGACTGCGGGTCCTGGAAGATCCTCATCGCGTCGTGGAAGGTCTCCTGCGTCACATGGATCACGACGAGTTCGACGGGATAGGCGTCGGGTCGGCTGGAGACCGTGTAGTCGGCGCCGTCGGCCGGTATCCAGTGGGTGGGTGGATAGGGGGCGGTCGAGGGGCGTTCTTCCATGGGGGCTCCCGAGTCGGGGCAGCGACGGGGACATGACACAGCAGAACGGTCCAGGCCGCAAGCACCGACAGGAAGTCCGCATAAAAATAGGGGTTACCGCTGGTTCATTCATGGAATGTAAGGCAGGTGTTACAGCTCACCTTTGATTACCGAGCGGTCTTTACCTGATTGTCCAGATCTGACCAGATAGCCGCTTTGGCTGGAAGGCGGCCATCTGCCATAGTCGGTGTCACGACCCCCATTGACCCGGGCCAGGTCGTCGACACGGCCGTGGAACACACCCCGATTCTCCACGGCCCTACGAAGAGGCCCCCGGCCCGTCGCATACCGACGGATGGGGGCCTCTTCGTTTTCCGCGCCGTTCGTCCGCGCCGTTCGTCCGTGCCGTTCGTCCGTGCCGTTCGTCCGCGCCGTTCGTCCGTGCCGTTCGTCCGCGCCGTTCAGCGGTCGGCGACCCTCATCTCGAACCACGTCGTCTTGCCACGCGCCAGCAGATCCACGCCCCAGCGGTCCGAGAGCTTGTCGACCAGGAACAGCCCCCGCCCGCTGACGTCGAGCTCGTGCACCGGCATCAGGCACGGCAGCCCGCGGGACGGGTCGCGCACCTCTATCCGCAGCCAGCCGCGACGGCGCAGCATCCGCAGCCCGAAGGAGCGCGCGCCCGTATGCCGGACGGCGTTGCCCACGAGCTCGGAGACCAACAGGACGGCGTGCTCGGCGAGCTGAGCGGAAAGCCCCCAGTGCCGAAGCACGACGGACTGGGTCAGCCGACGCGCGGCGGCCGCCGATTCCGGACGGGAGGGCAGCTGAACTTCGCCGAGCGTGGGGTCGCCGAACAGATCGAGCGCCTTGAGCGCCAGTTCATCCTCTACGGTCGGCAGCCAGCGCACAGCGGCCGTGCCACTCCGCTGACGCGACTGCTCCGTTCCTTCCAGGCCCGCCATGACCCCCATCATGGCCGCCGTAAAGACCCCGTGGGCCGGAAAGAAGGGATTCGGTGTACCGGAATCCACGCCTCCAACACGCCGCCGCGACATATGCCATGGGCAGCCAGTCACTCGGAAAATACCGACTGACCTGCGGTGACCCCGGGTGCACAGATGATCGCTCAGCGCATGGAACAAGGTCATTTCGAGGCGTTCGCACAGGGCGGGGAATTCCCCCACAAGGGGCAACGGCCGGGCTGTCGGCGGGCCTTCGGGAACGCGCGGGGGCGGGAAAGCCGGCCCCGGCTTTCCCGCCCCTACACGCCTCAACCCACCTATTTTCAGACGAACTTGGCCTTGCCCGGCCCGTCCTCGACAAAGCTGCGCATCCCGATCTCACGGTCCTCGGTCGCGAACAGCCCCGCGAACCAGTTGCGTTCGATGGCGAGCCCGGTGTCGATGTCGGTCTCCAGGCCGGCGTCCACCGCCTCCTTGGCGGCGCGCAGCGCCAGTGCGGGACCGGCGGCCAGCCGCGCGGCCCACGCGTGCGCCTGCTCGTACACCTCGGCGGCCGGGACGACCCGGTCGACGAGACCGAGTGCCAGCGCCTCGGGCGCCTTCACCTGACGGCCCGTGAAGATGAGGTCCTTGGCCTTGGAGGGGCCGATCAGCCGGGACAGCCGCTGGGTGCCGCCCGCGCCCGGGATCAGCCCGAGCAGGATCTCGGGCTGACCCAGCTTGGCGTTGTCCGCGGCGATACGGAAGTCGGCGCAGAGCGCGAGTTCGCAGCCGCCGCCGAGCGCATAGCCGGTGACGGCGGCGACGACGGGCTTGGGGATGCGGGCGACGGCGGTGAAGGAGTCCTGGAGGCCACGGGACCGGGCCACCATGGCGGCGTGGTCCATCTTCTGCATCTCCTTGATGTCCGCGCCCGCCGCGAACACCTTCTCCCCGCCCCACAGCACGAGGGCCCGTACGTCGGCGCGGTGGGTCACCTCCTCCGCGAGCGCGCGGAGCCGGTCCTGGGTCGCGATGTCCAGTGCGTTCATGGGCGGACGGTCCAGGCGGATGGTTCCGACACCCTCGGCAACCTCAAGATGCACAGTCATGCCAGCAGGTTAGCTTCAGGGGGTCCGGGGGTCTGCCCCGCGCGGGCGCGGTACGCGAAGCGGCCCGGTGCACTTGGTCACAGTGCGCCGGGCCGCTGTCGGGCCGTCACGAGGGGGGAGACGGAGGGGGAGACGGGAAGCGGGGAGCGTCAGCTCCCGGCGGTCCACTCCGACCAGGACATGTTCCAGCCGTTGAGCCCGTTGTCCGGCTGGATCGTTTTGTCAGGGGAGTTCTTGACGATGACGACGTCGCCGAGGAGCGAGTTGTTGTAGAACCAGGAGGCCGGGGTGGACGGGTCGCCGCCGCCCCGCTGGTCGAACAGGCCGACGCAGCCGTGGCTGAGGTTCTCGGAGCCGAAGGCCCCTTCGCCGGACCAGTAGTTGCCGTGCAGGAAGGTGCCGGAGCTGGAGAGGCGCATCGCGTGCGGCACGTCCGGGATGTCGTACTCGCCGCCGAAGCCGACGGTACGGCCGTCCATCCGCGTCACGTCGTACTTCTCGCTGATGACCATCTGGCCGTTGTACGTCGAGTGGCCCGGGGCACCGGCGGATATCGGGATGGTCTTGAACTGCTTGCCGTCCCGCTCGACCACCATCTGGTGGCTGGCGGCGTCGACGGTGCTCACCTGGCTGCGGCCGACGGTGAACTTCACGGTCTTGTTCTGGGTGCCGTAGACGCCCTCACGGCCTTCCACGCCGTCGAGGTTCATCTCGAGGGTCACCTTGGTGCCTGCGGCCCAGTACTTCTCGGGGCGGAAGTCGAGGCGGTCGTTGCCGAACCAGTGGCCCTTGACGGGCACCGAGGGCTCGGCGGTCACCTTCACGGCCTTCTCGACGGCCTTGGTGTCGGTGATGCCGCGGCTGAAAGTGAGCGACACGGGCATGCCGACGCCGACCGTGCTGCCGTCCTCCGGCGTGAAATAGCCGACGAACGTGTTCTGCGGGGTGAGGGTGGTGAAGGTCGCGTGCTTCGCGGACGTACGGCCGTCCTTGTCCTTCGCCAGGGCGTCCACCGTGTACTTCGTGGCGGCGGACAGGTGGGCGGTCGGCTCCCAGGCCGCACCGCCGTCGGTTATCTTGCCGTCCACCGCGCCGCCCTTGGCGTCGGCCACCTTGACGGAGGTCAGGGTGCCCTGGTCCACGGTGACCTTGAGCGCGCCGTTCGTCGCGACGTCGGGCGCGCCGTCCTTGGGCGCGATCGTCACGACTGCCCTGGAGGGCTTGCCGTCGTCCTTCTTGGCGTCGTCCTTCTTGTTATCGCCGTCGCCGCCACAGGCGGTGACCAGCATCAACAGCGCACCGAGCAGCAGCGCCAGCAGACCGCGACTGCGGCCGGCACGCCCTCTCGATATCAGCTGTACGTTCACTACGGTTGTCTCCCCTCGCACGGCCCGCGGCCACGCGGCGCCCCCTGAGCGCGTCAACACGCGCATGGCGATAGATAACCACATGCCACCGACAGTGCATGGCTCGGGAATGTCACCGTTCCGCAGCAAATGGGAACGGTGGTGCGAGACGTACGTCTGAGGAGTGGCCGATGGCCGAATCGAGGCATCTTAAACCGGCCAGCTGCCCGTCGTTGACCACCGGGGGCCCGGACGCCGGGGCCCCCGCCGGCCCACGGCCGGCCACGCCTCCGGCCCGCCGCCGGGTCCGATCATCCGGGTGAGCGTGCCCGTGGATCTGGGCAGAACTGGGGGAAGGACGAACCGCCGCCGCCCGGCACGGGAAGCCGGGCGGCCGGCGCGCCGGTCGAGAGCCGCCGGAGGCGACAACGTGTCGAGCGCACCCGAGCAAGAGGCGGAGCGGGACGGCCGGTTCGGGCCCGTCCCCGCCCGCCCCTGTACCGACGGCTGTACCGACGGCGGTGCGACGGCCCCCGCCGTGACCGGCGTCAACGGCCACCAGCGGGCGGAGCGCCCCGTTCCGTCCGTCCCTGTGGTGTGGCCGGGCAGCTCGGAGCCGCTGGGGGCCCGGTTCCGGGTGGGCCCCGACGGGGTGGCGGGGACCAACTTCGCCCTGTGGGCCGGTGGCGCGGAGGCCGTCGAGCTGTGCCTGTTCGACGACGGGCCCGGCGCGGACGCCGACGAGGGGCCCGAGGGCGAGATCCGGCTCCCCCTGGAGGAGTTGACCCATGAGATATGGCACGGCTTCGTGCCGGGCGTGCTGCCGGGCCGCCGCTACGGCTATCGCGTCCACGGCCGCTGGGACCCGTGGACCGGCTCCCGCTGGAACCCCGCCAAACTGCTGCTGGACCCCTACGCCCGCGCCATAGACGGCGATTTCACCCTTCCGCCCGAGGTATACGGACATGTCCGTGACTGGCCGCAGCAGTACGTCGCCGACACCGTCCGCGACGACCGGGACTCCGCCCCGTACGTCCCCAAGGGAGTCGTCGTGGCGGACGGCGACGACTGGGCGGACGACCGCAGGCCGAAGACGCCCTGGGCCGACTCGGTCATCTACGAGCTGCACGTGCGCGGCTTCACCATGCGCCACCCCGGCATACCGGCGCGGCTGCGCGGCACCTACGCGGGGCTCGCGCACCCGGCTGCCGTCGAGCACCTGGTCCGCCTCGGGGTGACCGCCGTCGAGCTGCTGCCGGTGCACCAGTTCGCGCACGAGGACCACCTGCTGCGGCGCGGGCTGCGCAACTACTGGGGCTACAACTCCATCGGCTACTTCGCGCCGCATGCCGCCTACGCGGCCACCGGCACGCGCGGCCGGCAGGTGGGCGAGTTCAAACGGATGGTGCGGGCGCTGCACGCGGCGGGCATCGAGGTCATCCTCGACGTGGTCTACAACCACACGGCGGAGGGCGGCGAGCTGGGGCCGACGCTCTCCCTGCGCGGCATCGACAATCGGCGCTACTACCGCCTCCAGGACGACGCGCGCCGCTACGCCGACTACACGGGCTGCGGCAACACCCTCCACGTCGTGCAGCCGAACGTCCTCCGTCTGATCACCGACTCGCTGCGCTACTGGGTGACGGAGATGGGCGTCGACGGCTTCCGCTTCGACCTGGCGGCGGCGCTGGCCCGCTCCATGCACGACGTCGACATGCTCTCGCCGTTCCTCGCGGTCATCGCCCAGGACCCGGTGCTGCGCCGGGTCAAGCTCATCGCCGAGCCCTGGGACGTGGGCTCCGGCGGCTACCAGGTGGGCGCCTTCCCCCCGCTCTGGACGGAGTGGAACGACCGCTACCGCGACGCGGTGCGCGACTTCTGGCGGGGCGCGCTGCCGGACGTACGGGACCTCGGCTACCGGCTGTCCGGCTCCAGCGACCTCTACGCGTGGGGCGGCCGCAGGCCGTACGCCTCCGTCAACTTCGTCACCGCCCACGACGGCTACACCCTGCGCGACCTCGTCAGCTACGAACAGAAGCACAACGAGGGCAACGGCGAGGGCAATCGCGACGGCACCTCCGACAACCGCTCCTGGAACTGCGGCGCCGAGGGCCCCACCGACGACCCGGCCGTCCTGGCGCTGCGGCGGCGGCAGTTACGGAACCTCCTGACGACCCTGCTGCTGTCCACGGGCGTGCCGATGCTGGTGGCGGGCGACGAGATGGGCCGCACGCAGGGCGGCAACAACAACGCGTACTGCCAGGACAACGCGACCAGTTGGGTCGACTGGTCCCTGCTGGAGGACCCCGGCTGGCGGGCCCTCGCCGAGCTCTCCGCCCGGCTGCTCGCGCTGCGCCGCGCCCATCCCGTGCTGCGCAGCCGGTCCTTCTTCTCCGGACGCCCACAAGGGGCGGACGGGCTGCGGGACCTCGCCTGGTTCACCGCGTCCGGCACGGAGATGACGGAGGCGGACTGGTACGCGCCCGCGGCGACGCTCGGCATGTACCTCTCCGGCCGGGACATCCCCCGGCGGGGCGCGGAGGGGGAGGCGGTCACGGACGACAGCTTCCTGACGGTGTTCCACGCGGGGGCGGGGCCGGTGCGGTTCACTCTGCCGGGGGCACCGTGGGCTTCTGCGTATGAACTCCTGGTCAATACGGCCTTGGAGGCGCAGGGGGTCGCGCCGTCCACGATGCGGCCCGGTGGCTCCCCCATAGCGGTGCGGCCCCGCTCGGTGCTCCTTCTGCGGGCCGTCCCGGCGAGTTCTTCCCCACCCCGCCCCTTCCCGTAACTGGGGGCAAGCCCCCAGACCCCCGAACCACGCTTCGCGCGGTGTCCTCAAACGCCGGACGGGCTGAATTCAGCGGGCTGGGGAGGAAAACCGCGTGAGCCGTGTCAGTGGTGAACCGTACGCTCGCTCATGATGGTTGACAGCCGAGCAAACCCGCGCTCCCCCGTCAGATCGCTGCTGCGCCTCTGGCCCTACGTCAGACCCGTCCGCGCCGCGATGTCCGGTGCCGCCGCCACGGCGGTCACCGCCTCGTGCGTGGGTCTCGTGATCCCTCTCGTACTGAAGTGGATGGTCGACGGCCCGGTCGCCGACCGTGACCCGTCCGGTGTCTGGCTGGGCGGCGGGCTGCTGCTGGCGCTCGGCGCTGCGGAGGCGACGCTGTTCTGGTTGCGGCGCAGGCTGACCGCCCGGCCGCTGGCGCGCGTCGAGGCGGACCTGCGGGCGGAGCTCTACGCCCACCTCCAGCGGCTGCCCGTGGCGTTCCACGACCGCTGGCCCTCGGGGCAGTTGCTCTCGCGTGCCACCGGCGATCTGCTGATGCTGCGGATCTTCCTGTCGTTCCCGCTGACCTTCCTGCTGGTCAACGGGGTCACCATCGTCGTCGGGTTCGTCATTCTGCTGATGCAGCAGTGGACGCTGGGGCTGGTGCTACTGGCGCCGGTGGTGCCGGTGGTGGCGCTCTGCTGGATGTTCGAGGAGCGCTACTCGCAGGCGGCGCGCACCGCGCAGGACCAGGTCGGCGATCTCACGACGGTCGTCGAGGAGAGCGTCCTCGGCATCCGCGTCGTCAAGGGCTTCGGGCGGCACCGCCGTCAGGAGCGCGCCTTCGCGGCGCTGTCCGGGCAGTTGCGGTCCACGGAGCTGCGCAAGGCGGGCCTGCTGGGGACGCTCTGGGCGCTGATGATGATCCTGCCGGAGCTGGCGATCGGTGCGGCGCTGGTGCTCGGCGTGGTGCGGGTCGCCGACGGCGGGCTGTCCGCGGGCACGCTGGTGGCGTTCCTGTCGACGGCGCTGGCGCTGCGCTGGCCGGTGGAGTCGATCGGTTTCCTGCTGGCGCTGACCAACGAGTCGGCGACGGCGGCGGACCGCTTCTTCGAGGTCCTGGACGCGCGGGCCCCCGTGGAGGAGCCGCGGGCCACCGGGGTCGCGCCCGTGCGCCGCGCCGCCGACGGACTGCGGCTGGAGGGCGTCGAGTTCCGCTATCCCGACGCGCCCGAGGGCTCCCCTTCCGTACTGCGCGGTGTCGACCTGCACATCCGGCCCGGGGAGACCATGGCGCTCGTCGGCACCACCGGCAGCGGCAAGACCACGCTCACCGCGCTGATCCCCCGCCTCCACGACCCCACCGCCGGGCGGATCACCCTCGACGGCCAGGACATCGCGGCGCTCCCCCGCGAGCGGCTGCGCGAGCTCGTGTCCGTCGCCTTCGAGGACCCCATGCTGTTCTCCGCCACGGTCGCCGAGAACGTCCTGATGGGTGCCGCGGGCGCACGGGAGGCGGATCTCGTACGGGCCTTGTCGGTCGCCCAGGCGGACTTCGTGCACGCCCTCCCCGAGGGGCCCCGCACCGAGGTCGGCGAGCAGGGGCTGAGCCTCTCCGGGGGCCAGCGGCAGCGGCTCGCGCTGGCCCGCGCGGTCGTCGGCTCGCCCCGGTTCCTCGTCCTCGACGATCCGCTGTCGGCGCTCGACGTCCACACCGAGGCCCTGGTCGAGGCGGCGCTGCGGGAGGTGCTCGCGACCACCACGGCCCTCGTGGTCGCCCACCGCCCGTCGACCGTCCTGCTGGCCGACCGGGTCGCGCTGCTCTCCGAGGGGCGGATCGCCGCGGTCGGCACCCATCACGAACTGCTGCACGGCAGCGAGGAGTACGCGTCGCTCATGTCCGGCGTATCCGCTACGTCCGGTGCGTCCGGTGCATCCGCCGTGTCCGGCCAGGACGTTCACGCCCGTCAAAGGGGAGGCACACCGCGATGACCACCACCGCCCCGGCCCCTTCCGGCGATCCCGTCGACGACCCCGTGGACGCCCCCGCCGGCGACCCCTTCGACAAGGACGTCCTGCCCGCGCCCAAGGGCGCCTCCCGCGCGCTGCTGCGCTCGCTGCTCGCCCCCGCGCGGGGGGCGGTCCGCGGCACCGTCGCCCTCCTGCTGCTCCAGCAGGCGGCCGTCCAGGCGGGGCCGCTGCTCGTCGCGTACGCCATCGACCGCGGGGTGCCCGCCGTGCGCCGCGGCGACCACGGGCCGCTCGTGGCCGTCGCCGTCGCGTACGCGGTGTGCGCGGCGGCCTCCGGCCTGCTCCAACTGGCCGTCGTCCGGCTGGTCGCCCGGATCGGCCAGGGCGTGCTGCTGGACCTGCGGAGCCGGATCTTCCACCACGCCCGGTCGCTCAGCGTCGACTTCCACGAGCGCTACACCTCCGGCCGGCTGATCTCCCGCGCGACGACCGACGTGGAGTCGCTGCGCGAGCTGCTCAACGACGGCCTCCAGGAGCTGATCGGCGTCTGCCTGTCGGTGGTGTACGTCTCGGTGATGCTGCTGTACTTCGACTGGGGCATCGGCGGGCTCGCCGTGCTCTCCCTGGTGCCGCTCGCCGCGTTCGTCCGCTCCTACCGGCTCCGCTCGGCGGTCGTCTACCGCGAGCGGTCCACCAGGATGGCCGCGGTCATCGTGAAGTTCACCGAGACGATGAACGGCATCCGGCCGGTGCAGGCGTTCCGTCGCGAGCGCGTCAACGAGCGGGAGTTCGCCGAGCTCAACACCCGCCATCGGGAGCTGACTTGCGCGACGACGACGGAGATGGCCCGCTACATCTTCCGGTCCCGGCTGACGGCCAACACCGCCCTCGCCGCGATCACGCTGTGGGGCGCGTACCGGGTGGCGTCGGGCGGGCTGGCGCTCGGCGTGCTCGCCGCCTCGGTGCTGTACCTGCGGCGGCTGTACGACCCGCTCGACCGGCTCGGCATGTTCCTCAACTCCTACCAGTCCGCCGCCGCTTCCCTGGACAAGGTCGCCGGGCTGCTCGCCCAGCGCCCCTCCGTCCCCGAGCCCGGACGGCCCGTGGCCCTGCCCGAGCGGCCCGCGGGCAGCCCCGGCCGCGAGGTCGTCTTCGACGGGGTGCGCTTCGCCTACCGCACGGGCGGCGAGGTGCTGCCCCGCTTCGACCTGACGCTGGCCGCCGGGCGGACGGTGGCGGTCGTCGGCTCGACCGGCGCCGGGAAGTCCACCCTGGCCAAGCTGCTCGCCCGGTTCTACGACCCGACCGAGGGCGAGGTCCGGCTCGACGGCGTCCCGCTGCGCGAGCTGGCCGGGCCGGAGCTGCGCCGCGGGGTCGTCATGGTCACCCAGGAGTCCTTCCTGTTCTCCGGCACGGTCGCCGACAACATCGCCATCGGCCGCCCCGGCGCGACGCGCGAGGAGATGGAGCGGGCGGCGAAGGCCATCGGCGCGCACGACTTCATCACCGCGCTGCCGGACGGCTACGACACGGACGTCCGCAAGCGGGGCGGGCGGATCTCCGCCGGGCAGCGCCAGCTCGTCGCCTTCGCACGGGCCCTGCTGGCCGACCCCGCGGTCCTCGTCCTCGACGAGGCCACGTCCTCGCTGGACGTCCCCGGCGAGCGGGCTGTCCAGGAGGCCATGCGGACGGTGCTGCGCGGCCGCACGGCCGTGGTGATCGCGCACCGGCTGTCCACGGTCGAGATCGCGGACCGGGTGCTGGTCATGTCCGAGGGCCGCGTCGTGGAGGACGGCTCCCCCGCCGAACTCACCGCGGGCACGGGCCGCTTCGCGGACCTCCACCGCGCGTGGCGCGACAGCCTGGTCTGAGGGGCCGGTCCGGTCCCGTCGGGCTAGGAAGCCCGCCGCGCTCGGCAGGTCAGGTCCTCGGCCGGGAGTCCGCCCGTGGTCAGGTAGGCCGTGGCGGCCTTGTCCGCACAGGAGTTGCCGCCGGGCGCGTAGAGGACACCGTGGCCCTCACCGCCGGCGACGGTGAGCATCCGGGAGCCGCGCAGGGCCCGGTGCATGGCCTGGCCGCCGGAGAGGGGTGTCAGGGGATCCCACTCGTTCTGCGTGATCAGTGCGGGGGCCTTGTTGTCCACCGTGGTCTGTGGCTCGCTGCCCGGCTTCCAGAAGGCGCACGGCGTGATGGTGGACGCGAAGTCGCCGTACAGCGGGTACCTGGCCTTGTCGCGGATCGCGTCGCGGCGGTACTGCTCGGGGTCGTGCGACCAGGTGCGGGTGTCGGCGCACATGACGGACCAGGCGCTGGAAGCGTAGTTGTCGTCGCCCTCCTCGGCCTGACCGGGCGTGCCGGACGGGTCGGGGGTCCCGCCCCCGGCCGCGTTCTTCAGTCCGGCGATCCATTCGGCGGCTTTCCGGACGTGGAAGAACGTGCGGCCCTGGGCACGGATGCCATCACCCGTGAGGGTTTGCCCCTCGAAAGGGACGGGCTTGCGGTCGGCCTGTGCGACCAGGTCCCAGAAGGTCCTGCGGACCTCGGCCGGGGTATCGCCCAGTCCGTAGGTCTTGTGTCGCGCGGCGGTCCATTCGGCCCATCGCGTGAAAGCCTGCTCGTCCGCCTTCGCCTGGTCCTGGAACATTCCCCGGTAGATCCGCGTGGGGTCGATCGCGCTGTCCAGGACGAACCGGTCGGCTCGCCGGGGGAACATCTGCAGGTAGACGGCGCCGAGGTAGGTGCCGTAGGAGACCCCCAGGTAGGAGATCGTCTTCTCGCCCGACGCCGCGCGGATGACATCCATGTCGCGAGCCGCGTTGCGGGTGGTGAGGTGCGGCAGCCTGTCACCGGCCTTGGCCAGGCACTTCCCGGCGACCGTACGTGCCCGCTCCACGTCCTTCGCGAAAGTCCCGGCCTTGTACGGGTTGTCGGTGCTCTGTTCGTCTTCGGTCAGGCCGCAGCTGACAGGAGAGCTCCGCCCGGTGCCCCTCGGGTCGAAGCCGATGAGGTCGTACTGCCGCTTCACTTCCTCGGGGATCTTCATGAGCGGGTCGACGGGAAGATTCAGCCCCGGCCCGCCGGGGCCGCCGGGATTGAGCAGCAGGACGCCGCGACGTTCCTTCGCGCTGCTCGCCTTCAGCCGGGATATCGCGATGTCGATCTTCTTGCCGCCGGGATCGCCGTAGTCCAGCGGCACTTCGAGAGTCGCGCACTGAAAGGCGGCGGGGCTGTTCGCGTCACAGCGCTGCCAGTTGAGCTTCTGCTGTGTGTACTGCCGCATGGGGTCCTTGGCGGCAGAGGCATCGGATGCGGCAAAGGCCGTTGCGGGCGTCAGTGCCGAAAGGGAAGCCGCCGCGATACCGGCGGCGAGAAGGGGCACTGTCCGGGTGTTTCTGTTTCGCACGATGATGCTCGTCCTTAGCGGGGAGGAATGGGCAGCCGGTCAGTTTCCGGTGAGGTGCTGGCGGACGCACTGCGTGTATTGGTGGAAGCTGTCGGGCCGGTAGCACTCCTGCGTCTTGTTCGCGTACCAGACCATGAAGACGACGACCAGGCCCGACACCACGATGGCGAGGGACGACGTCACCACGGCGGTGACGGCCTTGTGCCGGCCGGCGCCGGTCCGCCCGGCCGTCATCAGGGCGGCGATGCCCAGGATCAGGCCGATGACGGCGAGCGGGCCGCCGATGACGACGACCGAGGTGAGCAGGCCGGTGATGCCCAGCGCCATGGCGGCCGTGGCCAGGCCGTCGCCGTTCTTCGATGTCTGTGTCTCTTGCGCGTTCATCGGCCGTTCTCCCGTCGACTGGTCAGGAGGCGATTCTGATTTCCGGGGCCCGTGTGCACATCGCGGTAAGGCGGGAGAATCGGCTCCCCCGATCGGGGGAGGTCGCCGACGGGCTTTCCGGCGATACTGACCCGATCATGTTCAGAGGAATCCGGCCGCTGCTGCGCGGCTCCACGTATTCGGGTGCGCTGTTCGCCTATTGCGGCGCGCTGGCAAGCCTTCCGCTGCTGCCTTTCGCCATGTTTCCGGCGCTGGTGTGGCCGTCCGCTCCCTACGGGGTGCTGGTCGTTCTGGCCCTGCTGGTCTGGGCGGCGCTGATCGCCGCGATCGGGTTGCCGCGCGCCGCGCGGCGGGCGCTGATCGCGTGCGCCCGTCGGATGCTGAGGGTGCCGCTGCCGGACCCGCCGGCCACCGCTCCACCGGCCACCGCTCCGCCGACCGCCGCCGTGCCGTCCGGCACCGGCCGTTGGCGGACCCCGGTCTGGCTGCTGCTGCACGTGGCATTGGGGTGGACGGGGGCGCTGCTGAGCGGCGTGCTGGTCGTCGCGGGCCTGACCCTGCCGGGGAACCTGCTCGGCGCCGAGGCGGAGCTGAGTCTGTTCGGCCGGTCGGTGCGACTGACGGGTGGCTGGGGCAACTGGGCGGCGGCGCTCGGCTGTCTGCTGCTGGCGGCGGCTGTGTGCGTGGGGGTGACGAACACCCTGCGGTGGTCGGCGCCGCGGCTGCTGGGGCCGTCGGCGGCCGAGCGGCTCGCGCTGGCGGCCGAGCGGGAACTGCGGCTGGCCGAACGCAACCGGCTGGCCCACGAGTTGCACGACTCGATCGGGCACACGCTGACGGCGGCCACGATCCAGGCGGCGGTGGCGGGCGAGGTGCTCTCCGCCGACCCGGTGGCGGCGCGGGCCGCCCTGCGCAGCATCGAGGAGTCGGCTCGGGCCGCGCTGGAGGACCTGGACTACGTGCTGGGCGTGCTGCGCGAGGAGGAGGCGACGGAGACGGCGCCGGCCCGGACCCTGGCCGACCTCCCCGAGCTGCTGGACCGGTTGCGGCACGCGGGCGCGGTGGTGGAGCCGGAGCTGTCGGGCGAGTTGGCGCAGGTGCAGGGGACGCTCTCCCGGGCGGCGTACCGCATCCTGCAGGAGGGGCTGACGAACGCGCTGCGGCACGGGGCGGGCGGCCCGGTCGAGGTCCGGGTGGCGGTCGCGTCGGACGGGCTGGAGCTCGGCGTGGTCAACCGGACCGGGGCGGGCGCGGGCGCGGGCAGGGGCCCGGATGCCTTCCCGACGTCCGGGCACGGCCTGCCCGGACTGGCCGAGCGCGTACGGCTGCTGCACGGTGAGATCGAGGCCGGCCCGGACGGGCCACTGCACTGGCGGTTGACGGTCCGGCTGCCGATACGGTTGTCGGCATGATCGGCTCTGACGCAGGCGTGGCCGTCACGACCGGCCCTGACGCGGGCGCAGCCGTCACGTCCGACGTCGCCGCCGGTATCGGCCCCGCCACCGCCGGCCCCACGGGCACCCCCGTCACACTCCTGATCGCGGACGACGACGAGGTGACCCGTAGCGGTCTGCGCACCTTGCTCGCGGCGCAGCCGGGGATCTCGGTGGTCGGGGAGGCCGCCGACGGCGTCGAGGCGGTCGAGCGGGCGCGGCGGCTGCGGCCGGACGTGGTGCTGATGGATGTGCGGATGCCGCGTCTCAACGGGATCGAGGCCACCCGGCAGTTGCTGGCCGGGCCGGCCGGACCGCCGAAGGTCGTGGTGATCACCACCTTCGAGAACGACGGCTATGTCACTGCCGCGCTCAGCGCGGGGGCCAGCGGGTTCATGCTCAAACGGCTTCCGGTCCGGCAGATCGCGGAGGCGGTGCGGGTGGTGGCGGCGGGTGAGGCGGTCCTCTTCCCGGCGGCACTGCGCCGGATGGTCGCCGCCCGCCCGCTGGGCTCCGCCGAGGCCTTGCCGAAGGCGACACTGACGGGGCGGGAGGAGGAGGTGCTGCGGCTGATGGCCACCGGCCTGTCCAACCCGGAGATCGCGGAGTCGCTCACGGTGAGCCTGGAGACGGTGAAGACCCACGTCGGGAACGTGCTGACCAAGCTCGGCGCGCAGAACCGGACCCACGCGGTGGTGATCGCGTACGAGTCCGGTCTGGTGGTGCCGGGGTTCGCGGGCTGACGCGCCGGGGTCCCGGCCGTCATTGGACTCGACCATTTCCGGTCGGAATCCCGGACCCGACCGCTCCAACCCCCGGACGGAGCGCGCGAGTTCACCTGCCCGACCGTGTCGCACCGCTATGCGGACCGCGCTCTTTCGTCAACGGACACAAACAGGCCAACTTCTTGTCGCGCTCCTGACATACACGGGGCGGCGGTGGCACTCTTCCCTCCACCGACGCACGGATTCCCCCCCACGACCACGAAACGGCCGGGCGTCCTCCGGATCTCTCCGTCGTCCCCCACACGTACATGTTCTGCCTCGCTCTGCCCATCGAGTGACCTTCGCAGAAGGAGTCAGTGTGAGACCCACCCCCCATAGGCGAGCAGTCGCCACCGGCGCACTGGTCGCTGTCACCGCCATGCTCGCCGTCGGCACGCAGACCGGTGCCGCCACCGCGAAGTCCGAGCACACGGCCGAGGGCCGGAAGGTCGTCGCCAAGGCCGACCCCGGCGCCCTCCCCGCCAAGCTCACCCCCTCGCAGCGTGCGGAGCTGATCCGCGAGGCCAACGCGACCAAGGCGGACACGGCCCGGACGCTCGGGCTCGGCGCCAAGGAGCGGCTGGTCGTGAAGGACGTCGTCAAGGACGTCAACGGCACCAGCCACACCCGTTACGAGCGCACCTACGAGGGCCTGCCGGTGCTCGGCGGGGACCTCGTGGTCGACGCGACCAAGGGCGGTACGGTCAGGACCGTCGCCAAGGCCACCAAGGCCCGGGTGGCGGTGGCCACCACCACGCCGGGCCTCGCCGCGGCCGCCGCCGAGAAGGACGCGCTGAAGGCGGCGAACGCGAAGGGGTCGAAGGCCACCAAGGCCGACCAGGCGCCGCGCAAGGTGATCTGGGCGGCGAGCGGCACGCCCGTCCTCGCGTACGAGACGGTCGTCGGCGGCCTCCAGGAGGACGGCACGCCCAACCAGCTGCACGTCATCACGGACGCGCGGACCGGCAAGAAGCTCTTCGAGTTCCAGGGCGTCAAGACCGGCACCGGCAACACCCAGTACAGCGGCCAGGTCACCCTCGGCACGACCCAGTCCGGCGGCTCGTACCAGCTCAACGACGGGACGCGCGGCGGCCACAAGACGTACGACCTGAACCACGGGTCGTCCGGCACCGGCTCGCTGTTCACCAGCTCGAACGACGTCTTCGGCAACGGCACCACCGGCGACCCGGCGACCGCCGGCGCCGACGCGCACTACGGGGCCCAGCTCACGTGGGACTACTACAAGAACGTCCACGGGCGCAGCGGCATCCGCGGTGACGGCAAGGGCGCGTACAGCCGGGTCCACTACGGCAACAGCTACGTCAACGCGTTCTGGGACGACAGCTGCTTCTGCATGACGTACGGCGACGGGTCGGGCAACGCCAAGCCGCTGACGTCGATCGACGTGGCCGCGCACGAGATGACGCACGGTGTCACCTCCGCCACCGCCAACCTCACCTACAGCGGGGAGTCCGGCGGGCTGAACGAGGCCACGTCCGACATCATGGCGACGGCCGTCAAGTGGTGGGCCGGGAACCCCAACGACTCCGGCGACTACATGATCGGCAAGAAGATCGACATCAACGGCAACGGGACGCCGTTGCGTTACATGGACAAGCCGAGCAAGGACGGCCGGTCCAAGGACTCGTGGTACTCCGGTCTCGGCGGCATCGACGTGCACTACTCGTCGGGCCCGGCCAACCACTGGTTCTACCTGGCGTCCGAGGGCAGCGGCCCGAAGGACATCAACGGCGTGCACTACGACAGCCCCACCGCCGACGGGCAGCCGGTCACCGGCATCGGCCGGGACAACGCCGCGAAGATCTGGTACAAGGCGCTGAGCCAGCGCATGCAGTCCAACACCAACTACGCGGGCGCGCGGGACGCGACGCTGTGGGCCGCCGGCGAGCTGTTCGGCGTCGGCAGCGAGACGTACAACAACGCGGCCAACGCGTGGGCGGGCATCGGCGTCGGCAGCCGGGCCTCGACCGGGGTGACGGTCACCTCGCCCGGCGACCAGACCAGCATCGTGAACACCGCGGTGCAGTTGCAGATCAAGGCGACGGGCTCCACGTCGGGCGCGCTGTCCTACGCGGCGTCCGGCCTGCCCGCCGGGCTGTCGATCAACGCGTCGACCGGGCTGATCTCCGGCACCCCGACCACCACCGGCACCAGCACGGTGACCGTGACGGTGAAGGACTCCGCCGGGAAGACGGGCACCGCGACCTTCAAGTGGACCGTGAACACCACGGGCGGCGGCAGCGTCTTCGAGAACAACACCCCGGTGGCGATCCCGGACGCGGGCGACCCGATCACCTCGCCGATCGTGGTGACGCGGAGCGGCAGCGGCTCGTCGGCGCTGAAGGTCGACGTGAACATCACGCACACGTACCGGGGCGACCTCCAGATCGACCTGCTGGCCCCGGACGGGAAGACGTGGCGGCTGAAGGACTCCGACCCGTGGGACTCGGCGGCGGACGTGAAGGAGACGTACACGGTGGACGCGTCCGCCTCGTCGGCGACGGGCACCTGGAAACTTCAGGTCCAGGACGTGGCCGCGGGTGACGTCGGAACGCTCCAGAGCTGGCGGCTCACCTTCTAGTACGGCCCGCTGATCAGACGCCGTCCGGGGTGAGGGTTGCTCCCCCGGGCGGCGTCTCACTTTTCCCCCTCAAACGCCGGACGGGCTGAAAAACCAGCCCGTCCGGCGTTTGAGGTCGCGCCCGCCGGGGGCGGGGGGGGGGGGGGGGTT
>NZ_JBSFWT010000045.1:0-61790 GCF_053594975.1 Streptomyces sp. NPDC002537 | reverse complement strand
TTTCCAGGGCCGAACGGCCCCGCCGACGAGGCGCGGGAGGCGGCGAACGCCCGCCGCACCGAGGCCGCCGAGCAGGCCGACAGCCTGGTCGCCGAGGCCGCGGCCGAGGCGGAGCGGATGGCCGCGGAGGCGGCGGAGGCGCTGAACTCCGCGCAGGAGAACGCCAACAGCACCCGTGCCGACTCGGCGAAGCTCAAGGCCGACGCCGTCCTGGAGGCGGAGCGGCTGCTCGCCGAGGCGCGCGCCGAGGGTGACCGGACGATCGACGCGGCCCGGGACGCGGGCGCGCAGAAGCTGACCGAGGCCGCCGAGAAGGCGGACGCCCTGATCGCCAAGGCCCAGGAGGAGGCGGTCCGCACCGCGGCCACCGCCGAGGAGCAGGCCGACACCATGGTGGGGGTGGCCCGCCGGGAGGCGGAGCGGATCGTCACCGAGGCCACCGGCGAGGGCAACGGGCTGGTGGAGCAGGCCCGTACGGACGCGAACACGCTGCTCGCCGAGGCCCGCGGGGACGCGACGGCGATAAGGGAGCGCGCGGACGAGCTGCGGTCCCGGGTGGAGAGCGAGGTCGAGGAGCTGCACGACCGGGCGCGCCGCGAGGCGTCCGAGGCGATGCAGTCGGCGGGCGAGCGCTGCGACAAGCTCGTGGCCGCGGCGACCGAGCAGCTCACGGAGGCGGAGGAGAAGGCGAAGAAGCTGGTCTCCGACGCCAGCAGCGAGGCGAGCAAGGTCCGTATCGCCGCGGTGAAGAAGGCGGAGGGGCTGCTCAAGGAGACGGAGCAGAAGAAGGCCAGCGTCATGCGCGAGTCCCAGGCGCTGCTCAAGGAGGCGGAGCAGACCAGGGCCGCGGCCGTACGCGAGGCGGAGCGCCTGCGCACCGAGGGTGCGGAGGAGGCCAAGCGCCTTGTGGACGAAGGAAAGCGGGAGTTGGAGGTACTGGTGCGCCGACGCGAGGACATCAATGCCGAGATTTCCCGTGTCCAGGACGTGTTGGAAGCGTTGGAGTCTTTTGAAGCCCCGGGGTCGGGAAGCGCCAAAGAGGGCGGGGTGAAGGCAGCGGCGGGTGCGGGTGCAACTCGATCGGGTGGCAAGCAGTCTCAGAAGTAGCCACTCGTACGAGGGGACATTCTCCAGAACTGCCAACCATCCACTCGATGACACGCCGCTCGCGCCCCTAGGATTCCCTCTATCACCTCACCGGTCTCTTATGACAGGAACCCCATGAGCGACACTTCCTCCCCCTTCGGCTTCGAGCTCGTGCGGCGTGGATACGACCGCGGCCAGGTGGACGACCGAATTACCAAGCTCGTCGCCGACCGTGACAGCGCACTGGCCCGAATCACCTCTCTGGAAAAGCGCATCGAGGAGCTCCACCTCGAAACGCAGAATGCTCAGGCCCAGGTCAACGACGCGGAACCGTCCTATGCGGGGCTGGGTGCGCGGGTCGAGAAGATCCTCCGGCTGGCTGAGGAAGAGGCCAAGGACCTGCGGGAGGAGGCCCGGCGCGCCGCCGAGCAGCACCGTGAGCTGGCGGAGTCGGCCGCCCAGCAGGTGCGCAACGACGCGGAGTCGTTCGCCGCCGACCGCAAGGCGAAGGCGGAGGACGAGGGCGCGCGCATCGTCGAGAAGGCGAAGGGCGATTCGGCGCAGCTGCGGGCCGAGGCACAGAAGGACGCGCAGTCCAAGCGCGAGGAGGCCGACGCCCTCTTCGAGGAGACCCGCGCCAAGGCCGCCCAGGCCGCCGCGGACTTCGAGACCAACCTGGCCAAGCGCCGCGAGCAGTCCGAGCGGGACCTGGCGTCCCGTCAGGCCAAGGCGGAGAAGCGGCTGGCGGAGATCGAGCACCGCGCCGAGCAGCTGCGCCTGGAGGCGGAGAAGCTGCGCACGGACGCCGAGCGCCGGGCCCGCCAGACGGTGGAGACCGCGCAGCGCCAGGCGGAGGACATCGTGGCCGACGCCAACGCCAAGGCGGACCGCATCCGCAGCGAGTCCGAGCGCGAGCTGGCGGCGCTCACCAACCGCCGCGACAGCATCAACGCCCAGCTGACCAATGTCCGCGAGATGCTGGCCACGCTCACCGGCGCGGCCGTGGCCGCGGCCGGCGTGCCCGGTGACGACGAGCCGATCTCGCGCGGTGTCCCGGCCCAGCAGAGCCGCTGACGACCCGCCGCCCCTGTACGAACCCCCGTACGCCGACGCCCCGTGTGCCCGCCGAGAGCGGGCGCCCGGGGCGTCGGTGTGCCCGGGTCATCCGGATGGTCGGCCACCGGTGGCGCGCCGTCACGAACGCCCTTACCGTGGCGGAATGATCGAGCTCCAGGGTCTGACCAAGCGCTACGGCGACAAGCTCGCCGTGGACGGCCTCTCCTGTGTGGTGCGGCCCGGGATCGTGACGGGCTTTCTGGGCCCCAACGGCGCGGGCAAGTCGACGACGATGCGGATGATGCTCGACCTGGACAGCCCGACCGCCGGCACGGTCCTCATCGACGGCAGGCACTACCGCCAGTTGAAGGAGCCGCTGAAGGTCGTGGGCGCGCTGCTGGACGCCAAGGCGATGCACGGCGGCCGCAGCGCCTACAACCACCTGCTGTGTCTGGCGCAGAGCAACGGCATCCCGCGGGCCCGGGTGGCGGAGGTGCTGGACACGGTGGGCCTGACGTCGGTGTCGGGCAAGCGCTCCAAGGGCTTCTCGCTCGGCATGGGGCAGCGGCTGGGCATCGCGGGGGCGCTGCTGGGCGACCCGCAGATCCTGATGTTCGACGAGCCGGTCAACGGCCTGGACCCCGAGGGCATCCACTGGATCCGCAATCTGATGAAGAACCTGGCCGCCCAGGGGCGCACGGTCTTCGTCTCCTCGCACCTGATGAGCGAGATGGCGCTGACGGCGGACCATCTGGTGGTGATCGGCCAGGGGCGGCTGCTGGCGGACACGTCCATGGCGGACTTCATCGCGCAGAACTCCCGCTCCTACGTACGGCTGCGCTCGCCGGAGCGGGAGCGGCTGCTGGACGTGCTGTCGGGTGCCGGGATCGCGGCCGTGACCACGGATGACGGCTCGCTGGAGGTGGACGGGCCGGACGCGGCGCGGCTGGGCGAGCTCGCGGCGCGGCACCAGCTCGTGCTGCACGAGCTGAGCCCCCAGCGGGCGTCGCTGGAGGAGGCGTTCATGCGGCTCACCGCCGAGTCGGTGGAGTACCACGCGCACAGCGCGCCCGTCTCCGGGGCGGAGGCCCCGCCGGGCAATTGGGGTGCCGACTGGCAGAAGAAGGGAGCCTGAGCGATGGCGGTGGCGACGCAGGTCCTCCAGTCGGAATGGACAAAGATCAAATCCGTGCGCTCCACGGTGTGGACGCTCGGTCTCGCCTTCGTGGTGACGGTCGCCCTGGGCGCTCTCATCAGCGCTCTTTCCAAGAGCCAGTTCGACAAGATGACCCCGAAGGAAAGGATCAATTTCGATCCGACCTTCACGAGTTTCGCGGGTATGGGACTCGGTCAGCTCGCGATGATCGTTTTCGGGGTGCTGGTCGTCTCCAATGAATACAGCACGGGAATGATCCGGACTTCCCTCGCGGCGGTTCCCCAGCGCGCCACGTTCCTCTTCAGCAAGATCACCATTGCGACGCTGCTGGCGCTGGTCGTCAGCATGGTCACCAGTTTTGTGTCCTTCTTTCTCGGCCAGGCGATGCTGGGCGAACACAAGGCGTCGATCGGCGACGAGGGCGTACTGCGGGCCGTCATCGGCGGCGGCCTCTACATGACCCTCATCACCGTCTTCTCGATGGGCGTCGCGACGATGCTGCGCAGCCCGATGCTCTCGCTGGGCATCCTGATGCCCTTCTTCTTCCTGATCTCCAACATCCTCGGCGCCGTGCCCGCCACGAAGAAAGTCGCCCAGTACTTCCCGGACCAGGCGGGCCGCAAGATCATGCAGGTCATCACGTTCGACGACGAGGCCCCGTACGGTCCATGGGGCGGCTTCGCGATCATGGTCCTGTGGGTGGTGGCGGCGGTCCTGGGCGGCTACGCGATCCTGAAGGAACGCGATGCGTAGCCCTCGCCGGGCGGGCGGCCGGGATACGTCCTCAGCCCCCACCGTCGCCGTCTGCGGGTCGTCTGCCGTCTGCGGCGGGGGCGCCCTGCTGGGGGTCCCCCCGGACGAAGTCTGGGGGAGCGTCCTCAAACGCCGGACGGGCTGGATTGTGCGGGCGTAGTCCGTAGTCTGCGGGCCGCAGCCTGCGGGCCGCAGGGCAAAGAGCCACGGTCCGGAAATCCAGCCCGTCCGGCGTTTGAGGACAAGCGGCGCAGCCGCTTCGGGGGTCCGGGGGTCTCCCCCGGTTTCGGGAAGGGGCGGGGCTGGGGAACAAAGCCCGCCGCAGGCGAGGAGGCAACGGTGGCGGAGGGGCTGGGGGACGCGCCCGCCGTGCGGCCCCTCGACTATCCAGGGCGCCCCGCAGGAGAGCCCGTGCTGCTCACAGGGCGGCAACTGCTACCGCTCACCCCCACACCGGCCGCCCGCCTGGGCACCTGGCTCACCCCCGCCGGCCGCACCCTCGACGACGCCCTCGGGGAGACGGTCACCGGCCACCGCCACCCCGTCATCGCCGTGGGCTCCAACGCCTCCCCCGCGCAGCTCCACCACAAGCTCACCGAGAAGCGGCTGCCCGTCACGGTGCCGATGGTGCCGGTGCGGATCAGGGGCGTGGGCGTCGGGTGTTCCGCGCACATCGGGCGGAACGGATACGTGGCCGCGGCACCGTACCCCGATCCCGGCGCCGAGCTCACCCTGGTGATCAGCTGGCTGGACGGCGCGCAGCTGCGGGCGGTGGACGGGACCGAGTTCAACTACCGGAGGGTGCTGCTGCCCGGCGGGCCCGGCGGGCGGTTCACGATGACCATGCCGTCGGGCGAGGCGCTCGGCGGCGCGTACGTCTACGTCAGCGCGCACGGTCTGCTGGCCCCGCACGGCGACGGCCGCCCGCTCCCCGGCGGCGGTGACCAGCGCGCCCTGCTGGCACGGCTGCTCGCCGGCTCCCCCGCCCTGCGGGAGCTGCTCGGGCCCGGTCCCGAGAGCTGGGTCGAGCGGGCGCGGGCGGACGAGGCCGTGCGGCAGGAAGGGAAGCGGATCTTCCGGGAGCTCGGCTGGGTGCTGCCCGTCACCAGCTTTCCCGCACCGGAGGAACCGGGCGCGGTCCCGCGCACCTACGACGGGCTCCCGTCACTCGTATAAATTTCACATAACGGGAACCGTCAAGACCTCGTTATGCTCATACCCCTTACGGGGGCTTATGCCCCGAAGAAGCTCGCGAGGGGCGGAGCATGATCGAGGCAGTCGGTCTGACGAAGCGCTACGGCGCCAAGACGGCCGTGCACAATCTGTCGTTCCAGGTGCGGCCCGGGGTCGTCACCGGCTTCCTGGGACCCAACGGGTCCGGCAAGTCGACGACGATGCGCATGATCCTTGGCCTGGACAGGCCGACGTCCGGGCAGGTCACCATCGGCGGCCACCCCTACGCCCAGCTGCCCAACGCCCCCCGGCAGGTCGGCGCCCTCCTCGACGCGAAGGCGGTGCACGGCGGGCGCAGCGCCCGGCTCCACCTGCTCTCCCTCGCCCAGCTCGCGGGCATCCCCGCGCGCCGGGTCGACGAGGTGCTCGGTGTCGTGGGTCTCCAGAACGTGGCGAGCAAGCGTTCCAAGGGCTTCTCGCTCGGCATGGGCCAGCGCCTGGGCATCGCCGCGGCGCTGCTCGGCGACCCGCAGGTGCTGCTCTTCGACGAGCCGGTCAACGGCCTCGACCCGGAGGGCATCCTCTGGGTCCGCAATCTGATGAAGCAGCTCGCGGCGGAAGGCCGTACGGTCTTCGTCTCCTCGCACCTGATGAGCGAGATGGCCCTCACGGCCGACCACCTGATCGTCATCGGCCGCGGCCAGCTGCTCGCCGACATGAGCGTCCAGGACTTCATCGCCGCGAACTCCGCGGGCTTCGCGCGCGTGCGGACCCCGGACACCGAGCCGGAGGGCCGCGAGAAGCTGACGGCCGCGCTGGTGGAGGCGGGCGGCCAGGTGCTGTCGGAGCCGGACGGCGCGCTGCGCGTCACCGGCGTGCCGCTGCCCCGGATCAGCGACCTCGCGCACGACGCCGACGTCCGGCTCTGGGAGCTCTCGCCGCACCAGGCGTCCCTGGAGGAGGCGTACATGCGGATGACCCAGGCCGCCGTCGACTACCGCTCGACCGCCGACCAGCGGGCCGGGCTGTGGCAGGCCCCCGGCCCGTACGGCCAGGGCTACGGCCACGGCATGCCGCCGCAGGGCTGGGCCCCGCCGGCGCCGGCGCCGGACGGCAATCCGTACCCCGTACTGCCGGGCGAGCAGCCGAACCCGTACGCCCAGCAGCAGCCGCCCGCGGCCCCGGCCGCACCGGTGGCGGCGCCCACCGCCGCTCCCGCCGCCGCCCCCGCCGACCTGACCAAGCGTGACGAGGACGCCCGATGACCGCCCCCTCCCAGCCCCAGCAGCCGCCCGCGCCGCCGGAAGCCACTCCCTTCGACGCCCGGCAGTGGACCGGCGGGATGCCGTCCGTCAGCGGCTACGTCTCCCCGATACCGGTGCGGAGGGCGACCCTCGCCGACGCCCTCGCCTCCGAGTGGACCAAGATCCGCTCGCTGCGGTCCACGATGTGGACGATGGGCATCATGGTGTTGCTGATCTTCGGCATCGGCTGTGTGATCGCGATGGCCGCCGGGTCCATGAGCAACGACTCGGGCCGGGACGTGAACGGTCAGATGTCCGTTCTGGGCCTCGCCGTGTTCGGCGTGCTGCTGAGCATCATCTGCGTGATGACCCAGGGCGTGCTGACGATGTCCTCGGAGTACAACACGGGGATGATCCGCACCACCCTGACCGCCTGCCCCAACCGCGGCCGGGTGCTCGCGGCGAAGGCGATCGTGTTCTTCCTGCTGGTCTTCGTGATCACGCTGGTGTCGACGACGCTCGTCGGGATGGTCGACGTGGCGATGGTCAACGGCAACCGGTTCGCCGAGACGACGACGGCGTCGATGTGGCTGCAGGCGACCCTCGGCATCAGCCTCTTCGTGGCGCTACTGGGAGTGGTGGCCCTCGCCGTGGGCACGCTGATCCGGCACTCCGCCGGTGCGATCACGGCCATGCTGGGTGCGATGCTGCTGCCGATGATCATGGCGACGTTCATGTTCACGGAGAGCCTCTCCGGCGTCCGGCGCTTCCTCCTGGAGTACTCGATCCCGAGCCTGCTCTTCGCCGTCTACGTCACCCCCGGCGGGGATTCGGGGTCGGGCCCGGAGGGCTGGGACTCGGTCTGGATCATGGCCGGCGTCGCGGCGGTCGCCCTGGGCGGCGCCTACGCCGCCCTCCGCAACCGCGACGCGTAACCGCCGCAGCGCACGGAAACGACGGCGCGCCTCAGTACCGAGGGGCGTTACGGGACCGCTGGAGCCTCGCGCTCCGGCGGTCCTTCGCGTTCCAGCAGGCCTTGTGCCAGTGGCGGCGGTCCTCGACCCCGGCACCGTAGGTCGGCCAGGCCACCAGGTGCGGCACCCCGGGCGGGATCTCCTGGTCACAGCCGGGGCAGCGGTAGTGCTTGGCGGCCGCGCCGCCGCCGACCGTGCGCACGGCCCACTCCTCGCCCTGCCAGCTCTCGGTGCGCTCCAGGCCATAACGGTCGCCGACGAAGTCGCGCGGGGCGTCGGCTGGCTTGTCTGCGCCGCCTCGCGGGCGGTTTCGGCGCGGGGACACAGGGCACCTCGACAGTCTGGAGAGCTACGGGCCGTAACCAGGTTACGCGTCACCGTCACCGTCTCGGGCAGGCATCCCCCAAGCACCACCCGAGCGTTCTCCGATCATCATGAAAACTTCACGCGCGGCCGTGCCCATGGCACGTGTCCGCCGTTGTTTCCGGTGGGGGATGCCGCGTCGGTCGCCAGCAAGGAGATTGAGAGCGATGCGCGTTGGAGCATTCGTCCTGGCCGCGCAGTTCCCCGGCCAGGGACACGGGGAGGCGCTGCACCGGGCCGTCCGGACGGCCGTGGTCGCCGAGGAGGCCGGACTGGACTCCGTCTGGATCGCGGAGCACCACTTCATTCCGTACGGGGTCTGCCCGTCGGCGGTGACGCTGGCCGGGCTGATGCTGGGGCGCACCCGGCGGATCCGGGTGGGGACGGCGGTGAGCGTGCTGCCCACGACGCACCCCGTGGCCCTGGGCGAACAGGCGGCACTGCTGCACCTCGCCTCCGAGGGCCGGTTCACCCTGGGGGTGGGCCGTGGCGGGCCGTGGGTGGACCTGGAGGTCTTCGGCACCGGCCTCGCGGCGTACGAGGAGGAGTTCCCCGAGTCGCTCGATCTGCTGATGCGGTGGCTGCGCACGCCCCGGGTGGGCGCGGCCGGGCCCCGCTTCCGCTTCCGCGAAGTGCCGGTGGTGCCGCGCCCGGACGATCTGGAGGATCGTTCCGGCCCGCCGGTGCTGCTCGCCTGCACCTCGCCCGCGAGCGTACGGCTGGCGGCCGCGTACGGGCTGCCGATGCTCCTCGGGATGCACAGCACCGACGAGGAGAAGGCGGAGATGGTCGCCCTGTGGCGCAAGTGTGCACTGGAGTCCGGGAGTTCACCGGAGGAGGTGGCGGCGGCCGGGCATGTGTCGGCCGGTGTCGTGCAGGTCGCGGACCGGCGCGAGGAGGCGGCGGAGACCCTGGTCAAAGCCATGCCCGGCTGGTTCCACCACGGGCTCTCCGCCTATGAGACGGTCGACGGGCGGGCGCGGCAGATGCGCGACCCGCTCGCGTACACCCAGCGGCTCTGCGAGCTGCACCCGGTGGGCTCGCCGCGGCTCTGCGCGGACCGCCTCGCGGCCACCGCCGAGCGTACGGGCATCACCCGCTTCGCCCTGCTGACCGAGGGCTCCGGCGATCTCGCCGCCACCGAGGAGAACCTCCGCCGGGTCGGCACCGAGGTGCTGCCGCTGCTCGGCTGACCCGCCGCACCCGTACCGCCCGCGTACGTCCGGCTGTCGCCCGCGCGCCGTCGTTCGGCCCGCCGGAGCTGTCGATCAGCCCCTGGAGCTGCCGCCCCGGCACTGATCGCACCTCCCACGAGCGGAGCGGCAGCACGGATGCCTCAGCAGTCCCGCAGTTCCGGGGACTGGTTCAGCAGCTGGCCCCGGATCGAGGTGAAACGGGCGAGGCGGTCGTCGGCCGCCGGGTCGAGCGGGAAGACCGCCACCCGGTGGCAGTTCTGGAACGCCAGGCGCACCGCGAAGTGCCGCTCCAGCGCACCCCGGATCGCATCACTCGCCAGGGCGCGCAGCAGCTGCCCGCGGGCCTGCTCGTCCGGCGGAGGCGTCTGGTTGTCGGCGAACTCACCGCCGTCGATCTTGAGCCGGGCCACCAGGGAGCTGATCATCTCCCACGCGTAGGGCAGGGAGGTCCGGACGCAGTCGACGAATTCCGCTTCATCGACCTCGCCTCGCTCGGCCTGTGCCAGAAGGGCCGGTGAGACGTCGAGCGACATGGGTTCTCCTCTCGCGACCCCGCGAGCGGGGTCTCAGGGATGGGCGAGCGGACGACGACGCCCGGTGCCCGTACGACGACCGCCCGCTTCAACGGTAATTCGGCCACTGCGGGGGCACCAGGAGAACGCACCGACAACCAGCCAACCGCAGAACGGGTTCTTCAAGGGCGAATCGCGTCAAGGGGCGGGTGTCGAGTAGCGTTGCCCACCATGCGTCTCGTCATTGCCCGTTGCTCCGTGGACTACGCGGGCCGGCTCACCGCCCACCTCCCCTCCGCCCCGCGACTGATCCTGGTCAAGGCGGACGGCAGCGTCTCGATCCACGCGGACGACCGGGCCTACAAACCCCTCAACTGGATGTCCCCGCCGTGCACCCTCAAGGAGGGCGACGACAACATCTGGACGGTGGTCAACAAGGCGGGCGAGAAGCTGATCATCACGATGGAGGAAGTCCTGCACGACTCCTCCCACGAGCTCGGCGTCGACCCCGGCCTCATCAAGGACGGCGTGGAAGCACACCTCCAGGAGCTGCTCGCGGACCGCATCGAGACGCTCGGCGAGGGCTACACCCTGATCCGCCGGGAGTACCCCACGGCGATCGGGCCGGTGGACATCCTCTGCCGGGACGCGGACGGGGCGACCGTGGCCGTGGAGCTGAAGCGGCGCGGCGACATCGACGGCGTCGAGCAGCTCACACGCTACCTGGAGCTGCTCAACCGGGATCCGCATCTGGCTCCCGTCCGGGGGATCTTCGCCGCGCAGGAGATCAAGCCGCAGGCCCGTGTCCTCGCGACCGACCGTGGCATCGGGTGCGTCGTCCTCGACTACGACGCCCTCCGCGGCATCGAGGACGACAAGCTCCGCCTGTTCTGACCGGCAGCGCACGAACAAGGCCCGTCGCACCTGCGGCGGGCCTTTCCCCGTTCCCACCGTCGCCGCCTACGGCGGGGGCGGCCTGCGGCCGCGTCCTCAAACGCCGGACAGGCTGATTGTGCGGGCGTAGTCCGCAGCCTGCGGGCCGCAGGTCAAAGAGCCACGGTCCGCGAAATCCAGCCCGTCCGGCGATTGAGGACAAGCGGCGAAGCCGCTTTGGGGGTCTGGGGCGCAGCCCCAGTTCAGGGAAAGACCCCCGCTACGCCGACGGGCTGCCGCTGCCGCCCCCCACGTCCGACGGACGGTTACCCGTACCGCCCGTACCCCCCGCCGTGCCCGCGGCGGCGGAGGAGTGCCCCGTCCCGCCCCCGGTGGACGGCTGCGACGGCGTCGTGGGCGGTGTCGTGGGCGGATCCGTCGGCGGCTTCGACGGCGACTCCGGCGGCTTCGACGGTGTGGTCGGCACGCCGGGCGACGACGGGGACCGCGACGGCTCCCCCGGCGTCGAGGCGGAGCCCGAGGGGTGGCCGCCGTCGCTCGGGCCCGTGCTCGGCGCGGCGCTGCCCGACGCCCCGGGCGAGGCGTTCCCGGACGCCCCCGGGGACGCCGACTGCCCCGGCTTCCCGGGCTTGCCCGGCACCTCCGCGTGCCCGGCCTCGCCCGGCCGCTGCTGGTCCGCGGTGAGGCCGGGTTCGCCGTCCTGCTGGGAGGCGGAGCGGTCCGGCTTCGGACCGCCGTCGGGGGCGTTCCCGTCGTGGCCGCCGGACGTGGCGCCGAGCGTCACCACCGTGCCGAGCACGGCCGCGAGCAGCGCGCCCGCGCCCGCCGCGGCGAGGTTGCGCCGGGTGCCGTTCACCATCAGCTTTCTCGCCCACTGCTGGCGCGGCTGCGGGCGCTTGATCGCGGCGGTGGTGATCTGGTCCTGGTGCACGGCGGCGGCCGCGGCGAAGGCGGACGGCGGGGTGGCCGACTCCTCGCGGCGCGCGTCCGGGATCTCCTCGCCCGCGGTCGGCCCGGCGGGGCGCGCCGGCGGCCGCGGCGGGGCCGGCACGGCCGTCGGCGCCGGGGTCGGCATGCCCGTGCCCATGCCCATACCTGTCCCCGGCCGTGGCACCGTGGGCCCCTGCGCCGCCGCACCGGAGCGGTCGGCGACCAGGGCGAGGGCGCGACGGCCCGCTATGGCGCCGCGCTTGTCCGCCAGCACCCCGCGCATCCCGATGGACGCCTCCAGCTCGGCGCGGGCCCGGTCCACATTGCCGGTGCACAGGGCGAGGACGCCCAACTCGTGGTGGAAGTACGCCTCTTCGCCGACCTCGCCGGTCCGCCGGGCGGCCGCCTGGCCGTGCCGGAGGCAGCGCTCCCAGGCGCTCCAGTGCAGGGCCGCGGCGAAGGCGGGCGCCGCCGTACGGGCGAGGACCACCGCCGTCTCCGCGTGCCCGGCCTCGGTGCCGCCGGTCAGGGCCGCCGTCGCGGCGAGGACCGCGTCGGCCTCCAGGACGACGCGCTCGGGGGTGACGGACGGGTGCCCGGTCCACCAGGCGTAGTGCTGGGCGGCGGTGTGCGCGAGGTCGGCCGCGTCCCGGCCGTACCCGTCGGCGAGCAGCTCGTCGACGACGCCCGCGGCCAGCCGGTAGTGCGCGCCGGTGACGGTGATCAGCCCGGCCGCGAGCAGCTCGCCGAGGGCGGCGTCCGCGTGGGTGTCGCCGATGAGGGCGGGCAGGTGCGCCTGGTGCGGGACCTCGCCGCCGAGGGCGACGGCGAAGCGCAGGGTGTCGCGGGCGGCCTCGCCGAGCCGGGAGGCGAGCCGGGCCGCGGGGGCCGTCGCCGAGGCGAGGGCGGGCAGCGGGACGTCGGCCGGGGCGCCGGTGCCGGGCTCGGGCGCGGCGCCCTCCGCGGCGACGTACGGCCGCTCGGCGACGACGCCGAACTCGTCGGCCACGGCGGCCTCCGCGCCCGGCGGGTTGTCGCGCTGCCGCAGCAGCGCGCCGGCCTGTACGAAGCGCAGCGGCAGGCCCTCGGTGGCGAACCACAGGTCCGCCGCCCAGTCGGCCTCCTCGTCCGTGAGGGCGCGGCCCACGGCGTGCTCCAGCAGCTCCAGGCAGCCGGTGCGGTCGAGCCCGCCGAGGAAGACCTCTTCGAGGTGCGAGTCGGCGGAGGGCGCGGCGATCTCGGGCGTGGCCGCGAGCAGGAACGCGCACTCGGGGGTGGCGTCGAGGAGCTCGTCGAGCGCGGCACCGCCGAATTCCAGGTCGTCCAGGACGACGACCGCGCCGATCTCGTGGACCAGCGCCAGGAGTTCGGCCCGGTCGGGCCGGTGCAGCGGCGCGTCGTGGACGGCGGCGAACAGCTCGTACAGCAGGTCGGCGGTGGTGCGGTGGTGGCCGCTGAGGCGGACGACGCCGTCGGGGGCGAGGTCCGCGCAGTCGGCGGCCACGGCGTCCAGCAGGGCGCTGCGGCCGGAGCCGGAGGGGCCGGTGAGGCGGACGGAGCGGCCGCGCGACAGCAGGCGCACCAGGCGCTCGCGCTCGTCCTGCCGTTCCAGCAAGGGGAGTTCCGGCCCGGCCGGGCGGGCGGGCGGCGGGGGTGCGGCGGCGCGGTCGCGCTCGGCGCGCTCGGCGGGGCCGTGCTTGCCGGGGGACGCGGGCCGCTGGTGGGGCAGGCAGGGCTCGATCTCGCTGCCGTCGATCGGATTGACGGTCAGGAGGTAGTCGCCCGCGACGAGACGGACGACGCGGGCGGGCGCGGGCCCCTGACCGCCGCTCTCCTGACTCCGTGTCTCCTGCGCCGGGCCGCCCTCGGTGGTGGCGGACTCGTGGGCGCCGTCGCCGAAGTTCTCGGAACGGTTCGTCGGGTCCATGGTGAAAGCCCCCCAAATGCGTGGCGTGCCGTCGTGCCCCGGCCTGTCCGCACTCCCTCGACCTCATGCCGGGTGCCACCCAGCACGGCGCTTCGGGTCCGGTGCCCGCCGTGGGCATGGTTATACGGCCTTATGCGGCGGGAAAACCGAACCTCAGACCTCCGGACAGTATCCATGAATCCGGGGGTGCCCCGCCGCCCGGGGGACGTCACAGTCTCATGAGGATCTCGTGAGCCCGGGGGGAGGAACCGGGCAAACGGCGGAGTGGACCACGAGCGCCCCAGCGGCCCCGGCCGGGAGCGATTTCCGGCAAGGGCCCGACGGGGGGTCACACCCGCGGCAGGGACTCCGCCTCGATGCCGCCCTCGATGGCGAGGATGCGGTGCAGCCGGGTGGCGACGAGCAGCCGCTGCATCCGGTCGGGCACTCCGCGCAGGACCAGCCGGCGGCCGGTGCGGCCGGCGCGGCGGTGGGCGCCCATGATGACGCCCAGCCCCGTCGCGTCCCAGGAGTCCAGCTCGGTGAGGTCGAGCACCAGGTCACCGCGGCCCGCGTCCAGCGCGGAGTGCAGGACCGTACGGGCGTCCGCCGCGCTGCGGACGTCGAGGCGCCCCCCGACGACCAGTTCGGCGTGGTCGCCCCTGATGTGCATATGCGCTCCTGGGAGTGGTGCGTGAGGTGGATGAGGATCTAAAGAACTGACTGCCTCTCACACGACAAGGTTGCCGCTTATTGGCGAACCGATACCTAATTCACCCTTCAGGGTGAATCGGATAGCGGGTGTTCCGTCAGTGCTGGTAGAAGCCCTGGCCGCTCTTGCGGCCGAGGTCCCCGGCGTCGACCATACGGCGCATGATCTCCGGCGGGGCGAACTTCTCGTCCCGGCACTCGGCGTAGATGTTCTCCGTGGCGTGCGTCAGGATGTCGACGCCGGTCAGGTCGGCGGTGGCCAGCGGGCCCATCGCGTGGCCGAAGCCCAGCTTGCAGGCGATGTCGATGTCCTCGGCGGTGGCCACCCCGGCCTCGTAGAGCTTGGCCGCCTCGACGACGAGCGCCGAGATGAGGCGGGTGGTGACGAAGCCCGCGACGTCGCGGTTGACGACGATGCAGGTCTTGCCGACGCCCTCGGCGAACTCCCGTGCCGCGGCGAGCGTTTCGTCGCTGGTCTTGTGGCCGCGCACCAGCTCGCACAGCTGCATCATCGGCACCGGCGAGAAGAAGTGCGTGCCCACGACGCGCTCGGGCCGCCGGGTGGCCGCCGCGATCTTGGTGATCGGGATGGCGGAGGTGTTGGAGGCGAGCACCGTCCCGTCCTTCACCAGCCCGTCCAGGGTGCGGAAGATGTCCCGCTTGGTGTCGACGTCCTCGAAGACGGCCTCGACGACGAAGTCGGCGTCCGCGGCGGCGTCGAGGTCCGTGGTGGTGGTGATCCGCGTGAGCGCCGCCCCGGCGTCGGCCGCGTCGAGCTTCCCCTTCGCGACGAACCTGTCGAACGAGCCCTTGATGCCGTCCGTGCCCCGGCGCAGCGCCTCGTCGGTGACGTCCCGCAGGACGACGTCCCACCCGGCCTGGGCGGAGACCTGGGCGATCCCCGAACCCATCAGTCCGGCACCGATGACGGCGAGCTTCTTGGCCACGGCTGTCCCCTTACTCCCTGTGCATAGAGCTGTGCTGTTCCGTACGCACTCTCCCGGCGGACATTAGCGCCCGTGACGGCGCCTTTGTGCGGTAAGAGATGCGCGTCACGTCCCACATGACGGACATCACACCGAGACGCTCACCAGCCTGACCCCACCGTCCAGTTGGGCCCCTCCAGCCCCAGCCGTCACGGTGACGCCGCCCGTGCGACCCGGGCGGCCGCCCATTCCGGGGGCGAGTGGCTAGGCTCGTACCCATGGTCAATCTGACGCGCATCTACACCCGCACCGGCGACAAGGGCACCACGGCCCTCGGTGACATGAGCCGCACCGTGAAGACCGACACCCGGATCGCCGCCTACGCCGACGCCAACGAGGCCAACGCGGTCATCGGCGTCGCGATCGCGCTCGGACAGCTGCCGCAGGACGTCGTCACCGTGCTGACGCGCGTCCAGAACGACCTCTTCGACGTGGGAGCGGACCTGGCGACCCCGGTCGCCGAGGACCCCAAGTACCCGCCGCTGCGCGTCGAGCAGTCGTACATCGACAAGCTGGAGGCGGACTGCGACCGCTTCCTGGAGGACCTGGAGAAGCTGCGCAGCTTCATCCTCCCCGGCGGCACACCCGGCGCGGCCCTCCTCCACCAGGCGTGCACGGTGGTCCGCCGCGCGGAGCGCTCCACCTGGGCGGCGATGGAACTCCACGCCGACATCATGAACCCGCTGACGGCGACCTACCTCAACCGCCTCTCGGACCTGCTGTTCATTCTGGCCAGGACGGCCAACAAGGAGGTCGGGGACGTGCTGTGGGTGCCCGGCGAGAACCGCTAGTCCGTTTTCCGGTCCTGCTGCGGCTGTTTGGGCCAGATCGTGTAGCTGGCCGCGATCACGAGGTTGACGCCGATCACCAGGAGCATCTTCGTCTGCCAGGCCCGCAGTGAGCTGACGTCGCCCGAGTCGCCGACGTACCAGACCGCCGCCTGCAGCAGTCCCGCCGCGACGGCCGCCGCCAGGCACCAGCGGCCCGCGGCCCGCCACTCGTGGACCGTACGGGCCCGGCCGTACTCCGGCCGCTTGACCGGCGGCGGGCCGCCCGCGAAGCGGTGGGCGAAGCGCTGGTCGGCCCAGCGGATGGTGGAGTGCCCGAGGCCGACCGAGAAGCCGAGGTAGACGGCGGCCAGGCCGTGCTTCCAGTCGGCCTGGGCGCCGTTCCTCAGGTCGACCGCGGTGGCGATCAGCAGGACCAGCTCCAGCACGGGCTCCAGCAGCAGCACCGCGACCCCCGCCCGCGGCTTCCGGGCCAGATAGCGGAGGCTGAGGCCGCCCGCCAGCAGCACCCAGAAGCCGACCTCGCAGACGAGGATCAACGTGACGATCACGGGGTTCTCCCTTCCCTCCCCCTCAGCGTCACCCCCGCTCCGGCCCGTTTCCTCGTCGCGCGGGGCGATCCACGACTGCATCCTTCGATGTAGCGCGGCCGCCCGGAACGGCCCCGCCGGGGACGAACGCACCTGCGGTGACGTGCTGAGATGGACGTATGTCCGCTCCCGACCGTGACGCCGTCCTCATCGCGGCCACCGGGCTGCTCGGCGGCGCCGTGCTGTACGCGCTGGGCCTCAGCAGCGCGCCGGCGCTCCCGGTGCCCAAGCAGCTCGCGCTGGTGGCACTGGCCGTCATGGCCGGTGCCGAGCTGCTGCGCCGCAACGCCCCGCTGACGGGGCTCGCCGTCGGGACGGGCGCGCTGGCGCTCGACGTGTGCTCGGGCAGCCTCGTCGCGAACGTCGTGATGTTCACGGACCTCGTGTACGCGGCGGTGCTGTACGGGCCTCCGGCCGCCTACCGCCGCATCCCGCGCGCCGCCGAACTGCTCACCGTCGTGGGCACGCTGCTGGCCGTCGCGCTCATCCACCGGCCGGAGGCGCTGCTGATCGGCATCGCGCTGGGCATCCTCACCATCGCCCCCGCCTGGACCGGCGTGGGCGTCCGCGTGCACCGGGACGCCGCGCGGGCGGCCCGCCTGGAGGCGGAGCGGACCGCGCTGCTCGCGGAGTTGGACCGCCGGGAGGCGGTGGGCGCGGAGCGCGCCCGGATGGCGCGCGAGCTGCACGACGTGGTCGCCGGGCACCTCTCGGCGATCGCGATCCACTCCACGGCCGCGCTGTCGATCGGCGACCCGAGGGCGTCCTGCGAGGCCCTGGCGGTCATCCGGGAGAACAGCGTGCAGGGCCTCGCCGAGATGCGCCGCCTCATCGGCATCCTGCGGGACGCGGGGTCGGCGGAGGAGCCCGCGGCCGCGCCCCGGCTCGACGGGATCGACGCGCTGCTCGCGCAGGCCCGCACCGCCGCGCCCGGGGACGGCTTCCGCTTCGCACTGCGCGACGAGCGCGGAACGGCCGCGCTGCCCGCGCCCGTTGAGCTGGCCGCGTACCGCATCGTGCAGGAGTCGCTGACCAACACGGTCAAGCACGCGGCCCCGGGCGAGGTCACGGTGCGGCTGGCGGACGAGGACGGCGCGCTGCTGGTCGAGGTGACCAGCACACTCGGCACGGAGCCGGGCCCGCGCGCGCCGGGCGCGGGCGCGGGGCTGGTGGGGATGGGCGAGCGAGTGGCCCTCCTGGAGGGCGAGTTCACGGCGGGCCCGATGGACGGCCCGACGGGAAGGCTATGGCGGGTACGGGCATGCCTGCCCGTCACGGAGGAGACAACACCATGACCGACCCCCGAGCCGCGTCGGACGCGGGCCACGACGGAGACACGACGAACCCGGCGACACCCGGCGGAAGCCCGGCGCGCCCGCACGACGCACCGAGCACGGGCCACGACGGGGGTACGGCCGACCCGGACTGCGGCGGACACACGGCACAGCCACCCACCACGTCGGCCGCGGGCGGCGGAGACACGACAGGCCCGCCCGGCACCGACCTAGGCCACAGCAAAAACCCGACGAACCCGCCCCGAACCGCCCCGGGCCACGGCGGCAGCGGCCCTGCACACCACCCCGGCACCGGTCCGGCCCACGACGGAGACACGACGAACCCGGCGACACCCGGCACCGGCCCGCGGCCCGGCGACGACCACGCGGGGCACGGCCCCGGCACCGGCACCGCCGGGGACACGGCGCCCCCGCCGATCCCGCGCACCCCGCCGGAGGCGATCCGCGTGGTCGTCGCCGAGGATCAGGCCGCCGTGCGGTCCGGGCTCGTGCTCATCCTGCGTTCCGCGCCCGGTGTCGAGGTCGTCGGGGAGGCCGTGGACGGCGAGGAGGCCGTGCGGCTGGCCCGCGCGCTCCGGCCCCACCTGGTGCTGATGGACGTGCAGATGCCGCGCCTGGACGGGGTGTCGGCCACCCGGGCCATCACCGGCGAGCGGCTCGCGGACGTGCTGGTGCTGACCACCTTCGACCTGGACGAGTACGTCTTCGGGGCGCTCCGCGCGGGCGCCGCGGGCTTCCTGCTGAAGGACAGCGAGGCCGCCGACCTGATCGCGGCGGTGCGGACCGTGGCGCGCGGTGAGGGCCTGATCTCCCCCGCGGTCACCCGCAGGCTGATCGCGGAGTTCGCGCGCCCCACGGCACCCGCGCGGCCGGCGAACGCCCCCGACCCACGCATCCTCGAACCGCTCACCCGCCGCGAGCGCGAGGTGCTGGCGTGCCTGGGCGAGGGCCTGTCCAACGCGGACGTCGCGGTACGGCTGAACATGGCGGAGGCGACGGTGAAGACGCATGTCAGCCGTCTTCTGGGCAAGCTGGAGCTGCGCAGCAGGGTGCAAGCGGCCGTACTGGCCCAGGAGTTGGGGCTGGTCCAGACCTCTTGACCGTTGGTACAGACCTTCTTACCCTCCCCACCACAGCCGCCGTATTCATGTCCGAATAGCGCACACCCACCGGGCGGCACAGCTCCCGCAACAGGTTTCGAAGAACGGCCCCCACCCATCGGCCCACTCGAGGAGCTCCCTTGAGCACAGGAACCTTACGTCGCACCAGACACCCCCTCTCCAGAGCCGCCGCGGCCGCGTCCGCGCTGCTCCTCCCGGCCGCCGCGCTCGTCGGCCTGGCCGCCGGCCCCTCCCACGCCGCGCCGTCCCCGAAGGCGGCCGCGGCCACCGCCACCTTCGTCAAGACCTCCGACTGGGGAACCGGCTTCCAGGCGGAGTGGACGGTCAAGAACACCGGCACCACCACCGTCAACGCCTGGACGGTGGAGTGGGACTTCCCCGCCACCACCACGGTCGGCGCCTACTGGGACACCCTGCTGAGCAGCTCGGGCTCGCACTTCACGGCCAAGAACCGGGAGTACAACGGCACCATCGCCCCCGGCGCCAGTGTCACCTTCGGCTTCGTCGCCGCCGGTGACGGCAGCCCCGGCGGCTGCAAGCTCAACGGCGGCCCCTGCGACGGCTCCCCCGTCGACTCCCCGCCGAGCGCCCCGGGCACCCCGGTCTCCACCGGCGTGACGGCCAACAGCATCTCGCTGAGCTGGGCCGCCGCCACGGACGACCACGGCATCAAGAACTACGACGTCTACCGCGGCGACACCGTCGTCGGCACGGTCCCCGGCACCTCGTTCACCGACACCGGGCTGACCGCCGACACGGCCTACACCTACAAGGTCGTGGCCCGGGACACCGCCGGGCAGACCGGCCCCGCCAGCCCGTCCGTCACCCTCCGTACCAGCGGCGGCGGTTCGGACAAGCCGCCGTCCGCGCCCGGCACCCCGCAGGCGACGGCCGTCACGGACACCTCGGTCAGCCTGAAGTGGACCGCGGCCACCGACGACAAGGGCATCAAGAACTACGACGTGTACCGCGGCACAGCGAAGGCCGCCACCGTCGCCAAGCTCGCCTACACGGACACCGGCCTGACCCCGGGCACCAGTTACACCTACACGGTCGTCGCCCGCGACACCGCCGACCGGACGGGCCCCGCGAGCCCGCCGGTGACCGTACGGACCACCGGGGGCGGCGGACAGCCCGCCGGCTACGCCAAGGTCGGCTACTTCGTGCAGTGGGGCATCTACGGACGCGCCTACACCGTGAAGTCCCTGGAGGACTCGGGCGCTGCCGCCCGGCTCACCAACCTCAACTACGCCTTCTCCAATATCGACCCCACCAACCTCACGTGTCTCAATGGCGTGACGAAGGCGACCACGTCCAACCCGCAGGACCCCAACCAGGGCGACGGCGCGGGCGACTCCTGGGCGGACTACGAGAAGGGCTTCGCGGCGGGCGAGTCCGTCGACGGCACCGGCGACACCTGGGACCAGCCGCTGGCGGGCAACTTCAACCAGCTCAAGAAGCTCAAGGCCAAGCACCCCGAGCTGAAGATCAATATCTCGGTGGGCGGCTGGACCTACAGCAAGTACTTCTCGGACGTCGCCAGAACGGACGCCTCCCGGCAGAAGTTCGTGCAGTCCTGCATCGACATGTACATCAAGGGCAACCTGCCGGTCACCAACGGCCGCGGCGGGAACGGCGTTGCCGCCGGGATCTTCGACGGCTTCGACATCGACTGGGAGTGGCCGGGCTCCGACGGCCACGCGGGCAATCACGTCTCCGCGGACGACAAGGCCAACAACACCCTGCTGTTCGCCGAGTTCCGCAAGCAGCTCGACGCGCTGGGCGCGACGACGGGCAAGCACTACCTGCTGACCGCCTTCACCCCGGCCGACCCGGCGAAGATCGCGGCGGGCTGGCAGATCGGCGGCAAGCCCAACGTCTTCGACTACATGGACTTCGCCAACGTCCAGGGCTACGACTTCCACGGCTCCGGCAGCGACAACAGCTGGGAACCCAACCGGACCGGGCACCAGGGCAACCTCTACGCCGACCCCAAGGACCCGTACACCACGAAGTTCAGCGTGGACAAGACCGTCCAGACCTATCTCGACGCGGGCGTCGACCCGCGCAAGGTGCTGCTGGGGCTGGCCTTCTACGGGCGCGGCTGGCAGCAGGTGGCCGACGGCGGCGCGCACGGCACGTGGCAGACGGCGAACGGGGCGGCGCCGGGACAGTTCCCCGAGGAGGCGGGGACACGCGGCTATGCCAACCTGATCGCCTCGGTACCGAATCTGACCGTCTACCACGACGAGCAGGTCGTGGCCACGTACGGCTACACCGGTGACAACGGCCAGTGGTGGACGTTCGACGACGACTGGTCCATCGCGAAGAAAACGGCCTGGCTCCGCCAGAAGGGCCTGGGCGGCGTGATGATCTGGGAGATGTCGGGCGACACCGGCCCGCTGATGACGGCCGTCAGCAGCGGACTGGGCTAGCCACCGGGACTCCGTGTACGACGTCGACCGCGCCCCGTAAGGGGCGCGGGGAACTGCGCGAGCAACCGGCGACGGCCCGCAGACGCACACGGCGCCCGGGCGGCAGCCCGCTGGGCGCGGGGGTCCGGGGCGCAGCCCCCCCCCGGCGGGGTCCGGGGCGCAGCCCCGGTCACAGGGGTAGCTACGCCACGTTGACGCTCCCCCAGCTACCGCTGGGAGGTGCCCCCATTCAGAGAGACACCTTTTTAAGCCACATTGACTCTCTGCCCCGGAGGCGCCGCCTCCAGCCACGCCAGGAAGCCCGTCAGGGCGTCCTCGCTCATCGCCAGTTCGAGGCGGGTCCCCTGATGGAGACAGATGAGAACGACCGCGTCCGAGAGCAGCGCCAGCTCCTCGTCCCCGAACGGCGACCGCCGTTCGAGCACCTCGATGGACGCCCGTTCCAGCACGCGCCGCGGGCGCACCGCGTAGGAGAAGACCCGGAACCACTCGATCCGGTCACTGTTGTAGCGGGCCACGCCATAGACCCAGCCCTTGCCGTCCGGCGCCGGGTCCTTCTCCGGGACGTTCCACCGGAGGCTGCAGTCGAAGGTACCGCCCGACCGCTGGATGAGCCGCCTGCGCAACCCGAAGACGAAGAGCCCGATCAACACCAGCAAGACGACGATGCCGCTCACGAGCAGAGCGAGGACCATCTCCACCGACCTCCTCGCATCATCTAGAGCAACCGCACCTGTATTGCCTCAGCCGCGGACCGCCCTGGAATTGTTCCAGGCGGTCCGCGGCTGAGGGACGTTCTCTGTGGGTCGCGGGCTAGTGAACGCCCGTGACCGCACGCAGCCGGACATCCGCGCGACGCTCGGCGGCCGCGTCGGCCTCCGACTTCGCGCGCTCCAGCGCCCGCTCGGCGCGCTGGACATCGATCTCGTCGGCGAGCTCCGCGATCTCGGCGAGCACCGAGAGCTTGTCGTCCGCGAACGAGATGAACCCGCCGTGCACCGCGGCGACGACATTGCCGTCGGCGGTCTTGATGGTCACCGGGCCGGACTCCAGCACACCGAGCAGCGGCTGGTGGCCGGGCATGACGCCGATGTCACCCGATGTGGTACGCGCGATGACCAGCGTGGCCTCGCCGGACCAGACGCTCCGGTCCGCCGCGACCAGCTCGACGTGCAGCTCAGCAGCCAACGTGGCTCCTCGGGTCTGACACCCGCCGGGGGTCCGGCAGGCGTTGGGTCAAAGGATAGGGGACGTGGCGGCCGGGGGCGGGGGCACCCCACCCCCGGCCGTCGAGCACGGGGCTCAGGAGACGCCGAGCTCCTTGGCGTTCTTCTTGAGGTCCTCGAGACCACCACACATGAAGAAGGCCTGCTCCGGGAAGTGGTCGTACTCACCGTCGCAGATCGCGTTGAACGCGGCGATGGACTCGTCCAGCGGCACGTCCGAACCGTCCACGCCGGTGAACTGCTTCGCCGCGTGGGTGTTCTGCGACAGGAAGCGCTCGACGCGGCGGGCGCGCTGGACGACCAGCTTGTCCTCTTCGCCGAGCTCGTCCATACCGAGGATCGCGATGATGTCCTGGAGGTCCTTGTACTTCTGCAGGATGCCCTTGACGCGCATGGCGGCGTCGTAGTGGTCCTGCGCGATGTAGCGCGGGTCCAGGATGCGGGACGTCGAGTCCAGCGGGTCGACCGCCGGGTAGATGCCCTTCTCCGAGATCGGACGCGACAGCACGGTCGTGGCGTCCAGGTGGGCGAAGGTCGTCGCCGGGGCCGGGTCGGTCAGGTCGTCCGCGGGGACGTAGATCGCCTGCATCGAGGTGATCGAGTGACCACGGGTCGAGGTGATGCGCTCCTGGAGGAGACCCATCTCGTCGGCCAGGTTCGGCTGGTAGCCCACCGCGGAGGGCATACGGCCGAGCAGGGTCGAGACCTCGGAACCGGCCTGCGTGAAGCGGAAGATGTTGTCGATGAAGAACAGCACGTCCTGCTTCTGCACATCGCGGAAGTACTCCGCCATGGTCAGACCGGCCAGGGCCACGCGCAGACGGGTGCCCGGGGGCTCGTCCATCTGGCCGAAGACCAGCGCGGTCTTGTCGAGAACGCCGGCCTCCTCCATCTCGACCATGAGGTCGTTGCCCTCACGGGTGCGCTCACCGACACCGGCGAAGACGGAAACGCCCTCGTGCAGCTTGGCCACACGCATGATCATTTCCTGGATCAGCACGGTCTTGCCGACACCGGCACCACCGAACAGACCGATCTTGCCGCCCTTGACGTACGGGGTCAGCAGGTCGACGACCTTCAGGCCGGTCTCGAACATCTCGGTCTTGGACTCGAGCTGGTCGAAGGCCGGGGCCTTGCGGTGGATCGTCCAGCGCTCGGCGTCGGCGACCGTGGCCGGGTCCTCGTTGAGGACCTCGCCCAGGGTGTTGAACACCTTGCCCTTGGTCACGTCACCGACCGGGACGGTGATGCCCTTGCCCGTGTCGGACACCGGGGCCTGGCGGACCAGACCGTCGGTGGGCTGCATGGAGATGGCGCGGACCAGGCCCTCGCCGAGGTGCTGCGCGACCTCGAGGGTCAGCGTCTTGCGAGCGCCTGCCTCGGCCGGGTCGTCCACCTCGACGTGGAGGGCGTTGTAGATCTCCGGCATCGCGTCGACGGGGAACTCCACGTCGACGACGGGGCCGATGACCCGCGCGACGCGGCCCGTGGCGGCGGCCGTCTCAACAGTGGTCGTCATTAGTTGTCACTCCCCGCGGTCGCGTCGGCGAGAGCACTCGCGCCACCGACGATCTCGCTGATTTCCTGGGTGATGTCGGCCTGTCGGGCCGCATTGGCAAGCCGCTTGAGCGACTTGATGAGATCTTCGGCGTTGTCGGTCGCGGACTTCATCGCACGACGGCGGGCGGCGTGCTCGGAAGCGGCGGCCTGCAGCAGCGCGTTGTAGATCCGGGATTCGACGTACCGCGGCAGCAGCGCGTCGAGCACGCCTTCCGCCGACGGCTCGAAGTCGTACAGCGGAAGGATCCGGCCCGGGGCGGCCTCCGCCTCTGCCGGAGCCTTCTCCAGGCTCATCGGCAGCAGCCGGTTGCCGGCCGGGGTCTGCGTCATCATCGACACGAACTCCGTGAAGACGATGTGGAGCTCGTCCACACCGCCCTCGGCGGTGTCCCGCCGCACGGCCTCGATCAACGGCCCCGCGACGCGCTTGGCGTCGGCGTAGGTGGGGCTGTCGGTGAAGCCGGTCCACGACTCCGCCACCGGGCGCTCCCGGAAGCCGTAGTACGCGACGCCCTTGCGGCCGATGACGTACGTGACGACCTCCTTGCCCTCGGCGCGGAGCCGCTCGGTGAGCCGCTCCGCCTCCTTGATGGCGTTGGAGGAGTAGCCGCCGGCCAGACCGCGGTCGCTCGTGACGAGCAGCACCGCGGCCCGGACCGGGTTCTCCGCCTCGGTGGTCAGGGCGTGCTTGGTGTTGGAGCCGGTGGCAACCGCGGTCACTGCCCGGGTGAGCTCACTGGCGTACGGAGTGGACGCGGCCACCTGGCGCTGTGCCTTGACGATGCGCGAGGCGGCGATCATCTCCATCGCCTTGGTGATCTTCTTGGTCGCGGAGACGGACTTGATCCGCCTCTTGTAGACCCGGATCTGGGCACCCATGCTCAGCCCTCGCCCAGCAGCTTGCCGTCCGAGGTCTCGAACTGCTGCTTGAAGGACGCGATCGCGTCGCCCACGGCCTGCAGCGTGTCGTCGGACATCTTGCCGCCCTCGACGATGCTGGTCATCAGGCCCTTGTGCTCGCGGTGCAGGAAGTCCAGCAGCTCACGCTCGAAGCGGCGGATGTCCGTGACCGGGACGTCGTCCATCTTGCCGGTGGTGCCGGCCCAGATGGAGACGACCTGGTCCTCGGTGGAGTACGGGGCGTACTGCGCCTGCTTCAGCAGCTCGACCATGCGCTTGCCGCGCTCCAGCGAGGCCTTGGAGGCCGCGTCCAGGTCGGAACCGAAGGCGGCGAACGCCTCCAGCTCACGGAACTGGGCGAGGTCCACGCGAAGGCGGCCGGAGACCTGCTTCATGGCCTTGTGCTGGGCGGAGCCACCGACACGGGAGACCGAGATACCGACGTTCAGCGCGGGGCGCTGACCGGCGTTGAACAGGTCCGACTCCAGGAAGCACTGGCCGTCGGTGATGGAGATGACGTTGGTCGGGATGAACGCCGAGACGTCGTTGGCCTTGGTCTCGACGATCGGCAGACCGGTCATGGAACCGGAGCCCATCTCGTCGGAGAGCTTGGCGCAGCGCTCCAGCAGACGCGAGTGCAGGTAGAAGACGTCACCCGGGTACGCCTCGCGGCCCGGCGGGCGGCGCAGCAGCAGGGAGACGGCACGGTAGGCGTCGGCCTGCTTCGACAGGTCGTCGAAGATGATCAGGACGTGCTTGCCCTGGTACATCCAGTGCTGACCGATGGCCGAACCGGTGTACGGGGCCAGGTACTTGAAGCCGGCCGGGTCGGACGCGGGAGCGGCGACGATCGTCGTGTACTCCAGGGCGCCGGCCTCCTCCAGGGCGCCGCGCACGGCGGCGATGGTGGAGCCCTTCTGGCCGATGGCGACGTAGATGCAGCGGACCTGCTTCTTCGGGTCGCCGGTGCGCCAGTTGTCGCGCTGGTTGATGATCGTGTCGACGGCCAGCGCGGTCTTGCCGGTCTGGCGGTCACCGATGATCAGCTGACGCTGGCCACGGCCGACCGGGGTCATCGCGTCGACGGCCTTGTAGCCCGTCTCCATCGGCTCGTGGACCGACTTGCGCTGCATGACCGTGGGGGCCTGCAGTTCGAGGGCGCGACGACCCTCGATGCCGCTGATCTCGCCGAGGCCGTCGATCGGGTTGCCCAGCGGGTCGACGACGCGGCCGAGGTAGCCCTCGCCGACCGCGACGGAGAGCACCTCACCGGTGCGCTGCACCGGCTGGCCCTCCTCGATGCCGCTGAACTCGCCGAGGACGACCGCACCGATCTCGCGCTCCTCGAGGTTGAGGGCGAGACCGAGGGTGCCGTCCTCGAACTTCAGCAGCTCGTTCGCCATGGCCGAGGGAAGGCCCTCGACCTTAGCGATGCCGTCGCCGGCAACGCTGACCGTACCGACCTCCTCGCGCGAGGCCGCGTCCGGCTTGTACGCCTGGACAAAGTTCTCCAGCGCGTCCCGGATCTCCTCCGGCCGGATCGTGAGCTCCGCCATCTGGGTTCCCTGCTCTCCTTGTTGGGCCCGAAGTATTTCTGCTCCGGGGGTGTGGGTCCGCAGCGGTTGCGCTGCGGTCCCCCGGAGGTCACCGTCGGCCCAACTCGGGCCGTCAGTCATGCTCTTGAGTTGGTGGCTGTCAGCCGGCCATCCGCCGGTCCGCCTCGGCGAGGCGGTCCGCGATGCTGCCGTTGATGACCTCGTCGCCGATCCGCACCTGGACGCCGCCGAGGAGCCCGGCGTCGATGTCCATGTTGAGGTGGACCCGGCGCCCGTACATCCTGGCCAGGGCGTCGCCGAGGCGCTGCTTCTGGGCATCGCTCAGCGGCACCGCGGAGGTGACCTCCGCGACCATCCGGTCCCGGCGGTCGGCGGCCAGCTTGGACAGGGCGGTCAGGCCCGCCTCCAGGCTACGGCCACGCGGCTGGGCCACGAGGCGCACCACGAGCCGCTCGGTGACCGGGTTGGCCCGGCCGCCCAGCAGTTCGCGCACCAGCGCGACCTTGGCCGTGCGCACGGCGACCTTGTCGGTCAGCGCGGAGCGCAGCTCGGCGCTGGAGGCGACGATCCGGCCGAAGCGGAACAGCTCGTCCTCGACGTCGTCCAGGACCCCGGCCCGCTCGGCCGCGACGAGGTCGGCACCGGCGGCCAGCTCCTCGGTCGCGTCCACCAGGTCGCGCGAGCGCGACCAGCGGGACCGGACCATGCCCGCCAGCAGGTCGGCGGTCTCGCCGCCGACCTGGCCGCCGATCAGGCGGCGGGCCAGCTCGGCCTTGGCCTCACCGGACTGTGCCGGGTCGGTCAGGACCCGACGCAGCGACACCTCGCGGTCGAGCAGCCCGGTGACGGCGGCCAGCTCCTCGGCGAGCTTCGCCGCGTCCACGGACGTGTTGTCCGCCAGCGCGTCGAGGCGCTCACGTGCGGAGGCGAGTGCCTCCCGGCTCGCGCCGCTCATCGGGTGGCCTCGGCCTTCGTCACGTCGGCCGCCTTGACCTCGAGGTCATCGAGGAAGCGGTCGATGGCACGGCTCTGCCGGGCGTGGTCCGTGAGGGACTCGCCGACGATCCGGCCGGCCAGGTCGGTGGCGAGCTTGCCCACGTCCTGACGGAGCGAGGCCGCGGCGGCCTTGCGGTCGGCCTCGATCTGGGCGTGCCCGGCAGCGATGATCTCGTCGCGCTGACGCTGGCCCTCGGCACGCATCTCGGCGATGGCCGCGACACCGTGCTCCTGCGCCTCCTGGCGCAGCCGAGCGGACTCGTGGCGGGCATCGGCGAGCTGGGCCCGGTAGTCCTCGAGGACCTGCTGGGCCTCGGCCTGGGCGGCCTCCGCCTTCTCCATGCCGCCTTCGATGGCCGCGCGACGCTCCTCCAGCGTCTTGTTGATCATCGGGAGGAGCTTCTTGGCCAGGAAGATGAAGACGATGGCGAAGGCGATCAGGCCGATGACGAGCTCGGGGATCGGCGGGAGAAGGGGGTTCTCCACCTCGCCCTCGGACGCCATATGCATCAGGGCGTCTTTCACATCAATGCCTTCCGTCGAAAACAGTGGTCGTCAGGCTGCGATCAGGCAGACGGGTAGACGAACGGCATGACCAGACCGATCAGGGCGAGCGCCTCACAGAAGGCGAAGCCGAGGATCTGGTTGGCGCGGATCAGGCCGGCGGCCTCGGGCTGACGGGCCAGCGCCTGGGTGCCGTTACCGAAGACGATGCCGACGCCGACGCCGGGGCCGATCGCGGCGAGGCCGTAGCCGATCGAGCCCAGGTTGCCCTTGATCTCGACACCAGCGGCGATGGTCTGGAGAGCAGCAGACATGCTCGTTCTTCCTTCTCTTTCACGGACCGGTGGGGGTTGGCCACCGGACGATTTACGGTTCTGGGGAGCGGGGGTGCTCAGTGGTGCTCGGCGAGCGCGCCCTGGACGTAGTTGGTGGCCAGCAGCACGAAGACGTACGCCTGGACGGCCTGGATGAAGAGCTCGAAGGCGGTCATCACGACGGTCATCACGAAGGAGACGCCCGCGTAGGCGAAGCCGATGCCGTTCATCAGGTACCAGCTGGCGATGGTGAACATCAGGATCAGCACGTGACCCGCGAACATGTTCGCGAAGAGTCGCACCGCGTGGGTGAAGGGCCGCACCAGGACGTTCGAGAAGAACTCGATGGTCATGGCGAGCGGCAGCACCGGGCCGAGGGACTTGTCGTAGCCGGTGATGTTCTTCAGACCACCGACGAAGCCGTGCTTCTTGAAGGTCAGGTACATCCAGAGGACGTAGACGATCAGAGCGAGGGCCGCCGGGAAGGCGATGATCGACGTCACGGGGAACTGGGCGACCGGAATGATCGACCACAGGTTCATGATCCATACGAAGAAGAACAGCGAGACCATGAGGGGGACGTACTTCTCCCCCTCCTTCTTGCCGAGCGCCTCGTAGACGATGCCGCGGCGGACGAAGTCGTAACCCGCCTCACCGACCATCTGCAGCTTGCCGGGGACCACCTTGGCCTTGCCGAACGCCGCCCAGAAGAAGCCGACGACAATGACCGTGGTCAGCACGGCCAGCAGCATCGGCTTGTTGAAGTCGTAGCCGCCGACAGTGAAGAGCGGTTCAAACAAGAACGAGTGGAGCCCTGGGGCTGGGAAGCCGCACCCATCGAAGATGTGGCAATCGGTCTCGAAGGCGAGCATCTCGTTAGCACTCACCGCGAGCTCCTTCAGCGTGGCGCATAGGTACGGCAACCTCGTTGTGTCGGCGCGGCGCAAAGCCGCGGAACGGCACTGGACTGGTCTTGCGGATGGGGGGGCAGGTGATCGGCGCGGGGCCGGTCTGGGTATTCGGCATCAGCTGCATGGACTGCCGATTCCGTCCCGGATGACTCGGGTGTTCAGCTGCCTGCGCCCACTGTGCCTCAGATGGCACCGGACGATAGCAGGTGAGCGCCGGCACCTTTATCGCGGCCCTACCGGTCACGTCGGAGACCCGGCGGGCGCGGACTTCTTCGCCTCGGCGGATTCCGGATCGACATACAGGATCTTGGCCTTCAGGTAGGCACGCGTCTGAGCCCCGGTCCACACGAGGACCGCGGCGAGGAGCGCGAAGGCGAAGGCCCGGGTGTTGAAGAGCGTGGTGTCCCGGAAGACCGCCAGCACGACGGCGGAGATCAGGAACTGGACCACGTAGAGCACCAGTCCCATGGACTGGAACAGGTGCGGGAAGGACCGGGCCGTGCGCTGGAGAACGTAGAGGCCCAGGGCCATCACGCCACCCGCGACCAACGTGCCGACGGCGGCGCCGACCGCGCCCTTGCCACCGGCCAGCACACCGCTGACGACGACTGCGACAACGCCGGCGACGGCGGTCGGGACGGCGCACTGCAGGAGTGTTCGGGCGTCGTTGGACTGCATGAAGGGTTTCTCCGGCGAGGGGTCGGAAGCAAACGATTCGTCGTGGACGAGCGTATCCCCGGGAGTGAGGCATGACTCTCGACGAAGGGCCGTCGCACTACGGTCCTTCGGCTCTAGCACCGGGTTTCGTGAACGGTATCACAAACTATTTGATGAGGTCTTTACCTACATCGTGTGCTGCACATCACACGCAAGGGTCAAGCCGCTGGTCATTGCGCTGACACGGTCGCGTTTTCTCTGCTAAGCGCGCCGCTTCCAGGCGCGGCTCAGCGCTGGTCGCTGATCCTCCTGGCGTGGTGGAAACGCGAGCGGTCGCCGATGGCGGTCGCGCCGTGCAGGCCCGCGGTCACCGGCTCGCGCTCGTGTTCGCGCTCCTCCGGGAGGCTCTCGGCCGCCGGGGCGGGGGCCGCGGCGGGCACGCCCTTGCGCCGGTAGCGCGGCGGGACGAAGGCCTCCGCCCAGCGCGGCGCCCGCGGCTTGAAGCGCGGCAGCAGCAGGAGCACCAGGCCCACGGCGCTGAGCACCACGATCAGCAGCACGATCCACACGCTCGCCGAATGGACGGAATAGGCCACCGTGCCGAAGCCGATCAGCGCCGACCAGAAGTACATGATCAATACGGCGCGGCTGTGCGAGTGCCCGAGCTCCAGCAGCCGGTGGTGCAGGTGGCCGCGGTCCGCCGCGAACGGCGACTGGCCGTTCCAGGTGCGCCGCACGATCGCCAGCAGCAGGTCGGCGACCGGCACCGCGATGACCGTCAGCGGCAGCAGCAGCGGGATGTAGACCGGCACCATCGCCTGCACGGCCTGCCGCTCGCCGCCGACCTGCTGGTAGAGCAGGTCCGGGTCGACCTGGCCGGTGATGGAGATCGCGCCCGCGGCCAGCACCAGCCCGATGAGCATCGAGCCGGAGTCGCCCATGAAGATCCGCGCGGGGTGCATGTTGTGCGGCAGGAAGCCCAGGCACATGCCCATCAGGACCGCGGCGAACAGCGTCGCGGGCGCGGCCGCCTCGATGTTGTGCCCGAACCACAGCCGGTACGCGTAGAGGAAGAACGCCGCGGCGGCGATGCAGACCATGCCGGACGCGAGCCCGTCCAGGCCGTCGACGAAGTTCACCGCGTTGATGGTGATCACGACGAGGGCGACCGTCAGCAGGGTGCCCTGCATCGAGGTGAGGGCGACCGTCCCGACGCCGGGCACCGGGATCCACAGGATCGTCAGGCCCTGGAGCACCATCACACCCGCGGCGATCATCTGCCCGCCGAGCTTCACCAGGGCGTCCACGCCCCACTTGTCGTCCAGCACGCCGAGCAGCCAGATCAGCCCGGCCCCGGAGAGCAGGGCCCGTGGCTCGCTCCCCAGGTCGAAGACCTTCCCGAGGTTCGACAGGTGCGCCGCCACCAGCAGCCCCGCGCAGAGCCCGCCGAACATGGCGATGCCGCCGAGCCGCGGAGTGGGCTCGCGGTGCACGTCGCGTTCGCGGATCTCCGGCATGGCACCGGCCACGATCGCGAACTTCCGCACGGGTCCCGTCAGCAGGTAGGTGACCGCCGCGGTGACGCACAACGTCAGGAGGTATTCACGCACGGGCCGCCCCAGAGGTCGCGCTGGTCATCACAGCCCCACACCATATTCGCGTCCGCCCCCGATCCGTGAATACAGCGGTAGACGTACGGCCATCCCGCGATGGTTGCAGCTCTCAGGTGAGCTCCGGATAAGGACGGAACTCCCCGGTGAGCCCGGCGACCTCCGCGCGCGCCGCGGAATTCCCCCCGTACGGCCCCTGGGCGCGCAGCACGGAACCCAGCAGCACCGCGATCCGCGCCATCTCCGGCTCGCGCATGCCCTGGGTGGTGACCGCCGCGGTGCCCAGCCGCAGGCCGTGGGCCGTGCCGTGCGGCAGTCCGCAGACGTCCAGGACGATGCCCGCCGCCGCGAGCCTGCCGCGGGCCGTGACGGCGTCCAGGGCGAGCGCGGAGACGTCGCCGGTGACGATGTGCGTGTCAGTGCCGCCCGTGGTCACAGCGACCCCTTCAGCGGCCAGCGTGGCGGCAAGGGTGCGGGCGTTGGCCACCACCTGGTGGGCGTACGCGGTGAAGGCCGGGGTCGCGGCCTCCCCGAAGGCGACGGCCTTCGCCGCGACGGTGTGCATCTGCGCGCCGCCCTGTGTGAAGGGGAAGACCGCCCGGTCGACGCCGTCCGCGAGCTGTGCCCGGCACAGCAGCAGCCCGCCGCGCGGGCCGCGCAGCACCTTGTGGGTGGTGGCGCAGACCACGTCGGCGTACGGCACGGGGCTCGGTGCCGCTCCCCCGGCGATCAGCCCGGCCGGGTGCGCGGCGTCGACGATGAGGAAGGCGCCCACGTCGTCCGCGATGTCCCGGAACGCGGCGTAGTCGGGGTGCCGGGGGTAGGAGATCGAGCCGCAGACGATCGCCCGCGGCCGGTGCTTCCGGGCGAGGGCGCGCACCTGGTCGTAGTCGATCAGGCCGGTGTCGCGGCGGACGCCGTAGCCGACGAAGTCGTACCAGCGGCCGGAGAAGTTGGCCGGGGAGCCGTGGGTGAGGTGGCCGCCCTGCGGGAGGGCCATGGCGAGCACGGTGTCGCCGGGCCGCAGCAGGGCCGCGTAGGCGGCGAGGACGGCGGCGGAGCCGGAGTGCGGCTGGACATTGGCGTGTTCGGCGCCGAAGAGGGCCTTGGCGCGGTCGATCGCGGTCCGCTCGGCGAGGTCGACGATCTCGCAGCCGCCGTGGTGGCGGGCGCCGGGGTAGCCCTCGGCGTACTTGTTGGCGAGCGGGGAGCCGAGTGCCGCCAGCACGGCGGGCGAGGCGAAGTTCTCGGCGGCGATCAGCTGGAGGCCGGACGCCTGGCGGCGGGCCTCGCCGAGGATCAGGTCGGCGAGCTCCGGGTCCTGCCGCGCCAGCGTCTCCAGGCCGCGGCTCCAGTCCGGCGCGGTGGCCGCGTCCCGGGTGGTCGGTGAGATGACGGACATGGCGGGCTCCCGGCGATACGGAAGGTTCACCACCAATGTAGGCCCGCCGTGCCGCGGATGTCCGGTTTGCCTTGGCGCCTGCGGGAGTGCCTCTTGCGCGCCGCGCGCGGCTGCGGGTCGCGTCATGGCTGATCGCGCAGTTCCCCGCGCCCCTGACGGGGCCCGGCGTGCGTTGCTCGCGGCCCCGCGCCCCTTTCAGGGGCGCGGTACGCCCGTCAGTGCCGTGACGACCGGGTCCAGGGCCTGGTTGATCTCGTCGCCGATGGAGCGGAAGAAGGTGATGGGGGCGCCGTAGGGGTCGTGGACCTCGTCGGCCTCCGCGTTCGGGGCCAGCAGCCAGCCGCGCAGCGCGGCGGCGGCCTGCACCAGGGCGCGGGCGCGGTCGACCACCCCGCCGGCCCGCTCGGGGTCCGGGAGGGTCGCGGGGTCTATGGCCCGTACCAGCCGGGTGAACTCCTTCAGGGTGAAGGTGCGCAGGCCCGCGGAGTGGCCCATGGAGATGACCTGGGCACGGTGGTCGCGGGTGGCGGTGAGCACCAGGTCGGCGCGGATGACGTGCTCGTCCAGGAGCTCACGGCCGATGAAGCCCTGGGGGTCGGCGCCGAGGTCGGCCAGGACGGTGGCGGCGTGCGCCTCCATCGGGGCGCCCTCGTGTCCCCAGGTGCCCGCGCTCTCCACCACCAGGCCGCCCGCGAAGGGGTCGCCGAGGCGGTCGGTGAGGGCATGGCGGGTCAGCCGCTCGGTGATGGGCGAGCGGCAGACGTTGCCGGTGCTGACGTGGAGGATGCGGAAGGTGTCGGTGGAACTGTCCGTGCCCGGTCCCGCTATGCCACGCCCCTGCGGGGCGATCAATTCGCCACCTCGAGGTCGGGTACCACCTCGCGGAGCTGCTCGGCGCTGATGGCGCCCGCGCGCAGCAGGACCGGCACCTTGCCGGTGACGTCCACGATGGAGGACGGCACGTCGGCGGGGGTCGGCCCGCCGTCGAGGTAGACGGAGACGGAGTCGCCGAGCATCCCCTGGGCGGCGTCGCAGTCCTGCGGCGCCGGGTGGCCGGTGAGGTTGGCGCTGGAGACGGCCATCGGGCCGAACTCGGTGAGCAGTTCGATGGCGACCGGGTGCAGCGGCATCCGGACGGCGACGGTGCCGCGGGTCTCCCCCAGGTCCCAGGTGAGCGACGGCTGGTGGTTGGCGACGAGGGTGAGCGCGCCGGGCCAGAAGGCGTCGACGAGCTCCCACGCCTGCTCGGAGAAGTCGGTGACGAGTCCGTGCAGGGTGTTCGGGGAGCCGACCAGGACGGGCGAGGGCATGCCCCGGCCGCGGCCCTTGGCCTCCAGGAGGTCGCCCACGGCGTCCCGGCTGAAGGCGTCCGCGCCGATGCCGTAGACGGTGTCGGTGGGCAGCACGACCAGCTCACCGCGGCGGACCGCGGCGACGGCCTCGCGCAGACCGGTCTTGCGGTCGGTCGCGTCGTTGCAGTCGTATCGCCGTGCCATCTACGAGACCTCCTCGTGCGGAACAAACAGGACAGAAATGCGGGATGCCGTGCTCACGGCATCGCCTTCCGGGCGGTGGCGAACCGCGGCCGGTTGTTGAGGTCGGGGTGGTCGGCCGCGTCCGCCCAGCCCCGCTCCTCGGTGAAGATCCACGGCACCTGGCCGCCCTGGGTGTCGGCGTGCTCGATGACGACGACGCCGCCGGGGCGCAGCAGGCGGTGGGCCGTGCGCTCCAGGCCGCGGATGGTGTCGAGGCCGTCCTCGCCGGAGAACAGGGCGAGCTCCGGGTCGTGGTCGCGGGCCTCGGGGGCGACGTACTCCCACTCGGTGAGCGGGATGTACGGCGGGTTGGAGATGACCAGGTCGACCTGGCCGTCGAGCTCGGGGAGAGCGGCGAGGGCGTCCCCGTGGTGCAGGGTGACCCGGGAGCCCTCGACGTTCTTGCGGGCCCAGCCGTGCGCGGTCTCGTCGAGCTCGACGGCGTGCACGCGGGAGCGCGGCACCTCCTGCGCGAGGGCGAGGGCGATGGCCCCGGAGCCGGTGCACAGGTCGACGATGAGGGGCTCGACGACGTCCATGGCGCGCACGGCGTCTATGGCCCAGCCGACGACCGACTCGGTCTCGGGCCGGGGCACGAAGACGCCGGGGCCCACCTGGAGTTCCAGGTAGCGGAAGAAGGCGCGGCCGGTGATGTGCTGGAGCGGTTCCCGGGCCTCGCGCCGGGCGATCGCCTCCCAGTAACGGGCGTCGAAGTCGGCGTCCGCCACGTTGTGCAGCTCACCCCGCTTGACGCCGTGCACAAAGGCCGCGAGCTCCTCCGCGTCGAAGCGCGGAGAAGGTACGCCGGCGTCGGCCAGCCGCTGAGTGGCCTGTGCCACCTCGGCGAGCAGCAGATTCACAGTGATCCTCTCGCGCGTTCTTCGCTGTCGTACTGGGGTCGGTCAGCCGGCGTCGGCCAGCTTCGCGGCGGAGTCGGCGTCGACGCACGCCTGGATCACCGCGTCCAGGTCGCCGTCGAGCACCTGGTCCAAGTTGTACGCCTTGAAACCGACCCGGTGGTCCGAGATGCGGTTTTCCGGGAAGTTGTAGGTCCGGATCTTCTCGGACCGGTCCACGGTGCGGACCTGGCTGCGGCGGGCGTCCGCGGCGTTCTTCTCCGCCTCCTCCTGGGCGGCGGCGAGCAGCCGGGACCGCAGGATACGCAGGGCCTGCTCCTTGTTCTGGAGCTGGCTCTTCTCGTTCTGGCAGGAGGCGACGATGCCGGTCGGCAGGTGGGTGATGCGGACCGCGGAGTCGGTGGTGTTGACGGACTGGCCGCCGGGGCCCGACGAGCGGTAGACGTCGATGCGCAGGTCGTTGGCGTGGATCTCGACGTCGATCTCCTCGGCCTCGGGCGTGACGAGCACGCCGGCCGCGGAGGTGTGGATACGGCCCTGGGACTCGGTCGCGGGCACGCGCTGCACGCGGTGCACGCCGCCCTCGTACTTCAGCCGGGCCCAGACGCCCTGGCCGGGCTCGGTGGCGCCCTGGCCGCCCTTGGTCTTCACCGCGACCTGGACGTCCTTGTAGCCGCCCAGCTCGGACTCCGTGGCGTCGATGATCTCGGTCTTCCAGCCGACGCGCTCGGCGTAGCGGAGGTACATCCGGAGCAGGTCGCCGGCGAAGAGCGCCGACTCGTCGCCGCCCGCGCCCGCCTTGACCTCCAGGATGACGTCCTTGTCGTCGCTGGGGTCACGGGGCACGAGCAGCAGGCGGAGCTTCTCGGTGAGCCCCTCGCGCTGCTTCTCCAGCTCCTTGACCTCGGCGGCGAAGTCCGGGTCGTCCGCCGCGAACTCGCGGGCGGTCTGGATGTCGTCGCCGGTCTGCTTCCAGGAGCGGTAGGTCCCGACGATCGGGGTCAGCTCGGCGTAGCGCTTGTTGAGCTTGCGGGCGTTGGCCTGGTCCGCGTGCACCGCGGGGTCGGCGAGCCGCTTCTCGAGGTCGGCGTGCTCACCGATCAGTTCCTCGACTGCCTCGAACATCAAGATTCCTTCAGCGGAAGTGACGGGCCTGCTGGACGACAAAGCGCCGGTCCGGTCGCCCTCGCACGGAGGACGACCGAGGACCGGCGCCTGCGGGTCGCTACTTCTTCGCGCCGTAGCGGGCCTCGAACCGCGCCACACGGCCACCGGTGTCGAGGATCTTCTGCTTGCCCGTGTAGAACGGGTGGCACTCGGAGCACACGTCGGCACGGATGGTGCCGTCGGCGACGGTGCTACGGGTCGTGAACGAGGCGCCACAGGTGCAGCTGACCTGGGTCTCGACGTAATCCGGGTGGATTTCGCGCTTCAAGGGATCTCCTAGGTTCGGGAGGGCTCCGGGTCGTAGAGGCGGGATTGCCTTACGTGAACCGGGGCCGACGTACCAGTCTGCCAGCACTGGCCGTATCCCCCAAAACGAGAGGTGGCGGCCGGTTATTCCAGCGGGTGCGGCGGGGCGTTCCGGTGGCTATTTCACGACGTCGTCGGCGCCGGTCTTGGCACCCGCGCCGTCCTTGACCGCGGAGTCGGGGATGGGCTTGTCGTCCCGGAGGGCGTCCCAGAGCTGCTTGGACTGCTCGGGCATCGGGATGACGCGGTTGGTGTCGACGGGGTCGTCGCCGACCGGCAGCGTCACCATGTGCATGTCGCCGGAGCCGATGCCCTTGAGCCCGTCGGCGAAGGAGGAGAGCTTCTCCAGGGAGCCCAGCTCGCTGTCGGTGGTGAGCGTCTTGGTGGCGGTGTCGGCGATCCCGTAGAGCTTGGTGGGGCTGGTGAACAGGCCGACGTGCTTGACCTGGTCGAGCAGGGCCTTGATGAACGCCTGCTGGAGCTTGATCCGCCCGAGGTCGCTGCCGTCGCCGACGCCGTGCCGGGTGCGGACGAGCCCGAGGGACTGCTCGCCGTTGAGGGTGTGGGTGCCCGGCTCCAGGTCGAGGTGGCTCCACTTGTCGCGGATCGGCTTGGTGGTGGTGACCTGCACCCCGCCGAGCTTGTCGATCAGCTTCTGGAAGCCGGCGAAGTCGACCTCCATGTAGTGGTCCATGCGGATGTTGGTCATCTGCTCGACGGTGGCGACCGCGCAGGCCGCGCCGCCCACCGTGTACGCCTCGTTGAACTGCGCGCGCTGGACGGCCGGGCTGGTCTTGCCGTCGGGCTTCTTGCACGCGGGGCGGGGGACCATCGTGTCGCGCGGGATGCTGACCACGCTGGCCTTCTTGTGACCCGCGTAGATGTGCACGATCATCGCCGTGTCGGAGCGGGAGCTGCCCTCGTCCTTGCCGTACTTGCCGTTGTCACCGGCGCGGGAGTCGGAGCCGAGGACGAGGATGTCCTGGGAGCCGTTGTCGATGTTGGCCGGGCGGTTCTTGCCCAGGGCCGCGTTGATGTCGACGCTGGTGAGGTTGCCGTTGAACTTGAAGTAGAGGAATCCGGCACCGGCGCCGCCGACGAGGACCACTCCGGCGGCCGTCCAGGCGGCTATTCGCCAGCCCTTGCGGCGCTGGGGCTTGCGGCGTCGGCCACGCCCACCGCCGGCGCGGCGGCGGCGCGAACCCGTCGGCGTGCCCTTGCTGTCGTCGCCCATGCGCTCCTCAGTCCTTCACTGTCTGTCGGCCCCCTGCTGGTTGACGGGGAAGTCTGCGTCAGGGTTGCACAGCGGTTTCTGAGGACTGTCTTAGAAAGCCCCTGGTGACGGGCCCGGCCGAGGGCCCTTTCCGCCTCCCCCACCTGCGATTTCGGCCAATTACGGGACACCGATCCGGCCAGCGGCGGGCCGTACGGCTGTGGCACATGTCTCAAAAGGTCACAGGAAGATCACAGTGTGGGGCCGGACCGGAACCGGCGGGAGCGGGAACGGCGGAAGCCTCCCCGCCACCGAGGTGACGGGGAGGCTTCCGGGAGGTCCTGCGAGGCGGGACGCCGATCAGTCGTTGCCGTTGGAAGGCGTGGTCTTCGCGATCTGCATCAGGAACTCGGCGTTGGACTTCGTCTGCTTCATCTTGTCGAGGAGCAGCTCGATGGCCTGCTGCGAGTCGAGCGCGTGCAGCACCCGGCGGAGCTTCCAGACGATCGCCAGCTCCTCGCTGCCGAGGAGGATCTCCTCCTTGCGGGTGCTGGAGGCGTCCACGTCCACCGCCGGGAAGATGCGCTTGTCCGAGAGCTTCCGGTCGAGCTTGAGCTCCATGTTGCCGGTGCCCTTGAACTCCTCGAAGATCACCTCGTCCATGCGCGAGCCGGTCTCGACCAGCGCGGTGGCCAGGATGGTCAGCGAGCCGCCGTCCTCGATGTTGCGCGCGGCACCGAAGAACTTCTTCGGCGGGTAGAGCGCGGTCGAGTCGACACCACCGGACAGGATGCGGCCCGAGGCCGGGGCGGCCAGGTTGTAGGCGCGGCCCAGACGGGTGATCGAGTCCAGCAGGACCACCACGTCGTGACCCAGCTCCACGAGGCGCTTGGCGCGCTCGATGGCCAGCTCGGCGACGGTGGTGTGGTCCTCGGCGGGACGGTCGAAGGTCGAGGAGATGACCTCGCCCTTGACCGACCGCTGCATGTCGGTGACCTCTTCCGGACGCTCGTCGACCAGGACGACCATCAGGTGGCACTCGGGGTTGTTGATGGTGATCGCGTTGGCGATCGCCTGCATGATCATGGTCTTGCCGGTCTTCGGCGGGGCCACGATCAGACCGCGCTGGCCCTTGCCGATCGGCGCGACCAGGTCGATGATCCGGGTCGTCAGCGCGCCCGGGTCCGTCTCCAACCGCATCCGGTCCTGCGGGTAGAGCGGGGTGAGCTTGTTGAACTCCGGCCGACCGCGCCCGGTTTCGGGCGCCATGCCGTTCACCGAGTCGAGGCGCACGAGGGCGTTGAACTTCTCGCGCCGCTCGCCGTCCTTCGGCTGCCGGACCGCGCCGGTGACGTGGTCGCCCTTGCGCAGGCCGTTCTTGCGGACCTGGGCGAGGGAGACATAGACGTCGTTCGGGCCCGGCAGGTAGCCGGACGTACGGATGAACGCGTAGTTGTCGAGGATGTCCAGAATGCCCGCGACGGGGATCAGGACGTCGTCCTCGGAGACCTGCGGCTCGTTGCCGAAGCCGCCCTCCTCGCGGCCACGGCGGCCACGGCGGTCGCGGTAGCGGCCGCGACGGCCGCGACGGCCGCCCTCGAAGTCGTCCTCGTCCTGCGGGCCGCCCTGCACGCCCTGCGGCGCGCCACGGCCGTCCCGCTGCTGGCGGTTGCCCTGCTGGGCGTCCTCGCCGCGGTTGCCCCGGCGGTCGCCGCGCTCACGGTCACCGCGCTCGCCGCGCTCACGGTCACCGCGCTCGCCGCGCTCACGGTCGCCGCGCTGACCGCGCTCACGGCGGTCGCCCTTCTGACCGCGGTCCTGGCGGTCGCCGGTCTTGGCGGCCCTGCCCTCGGCGGTGTCCGCCGCGGCCTCGGCACGCTCCTCGACGCGCGCCTCGACCTTGGCCTCGGCCGTCGGCTCGGGGCTGCCCGCGGCCGCGGTCGCCCGGCGGCGACGGCGCTCGCCCGCGGGCTGCTCGTCGCTGCCCGGCTGGCCCGGGATCTCGATCTGCTGCTGGGTGGCGGCCTTCTCGGCGGGCTTGTCGGCCGCCTCGGGGGCCGCCTCGCCCGTACGGGCCTTGGAGGTGGCACGGCGCTTCGGCTTGGTCTCGGTCTCGGAGGCCGCCTTGGCGGGCGCGGTGCCCGTGGCCTTGGCGGGCGCGGCGGCGCCGGCCTGCCTCTCCTTGATGACCTCGATCAGCTGGCCTTTACGCATCCGCGCGGTGCCCTTGATGCCGAGGCTGGAGGCGAGCTGCTGGAGCTCCGCCAGGACCATGGCGTCGAGGCCCGTGCCCGAGCGTCGCCGCTTGGGGGCGGTGGCAGCACCGGTGGCAGGCGCGGCGGGAGCGTCCGTGGCGGGCGCGGAGGCATTGCCGACAGAGCTGTCGGCGGTCACGCCCATCAGATCGGTGGTGTCGCTCACGAAGGGGTCCTTCCCTGGAGCGGGCGTCGGCCTGTCTGGCTCGGCGACCGGTTGTGCTGTCCGGCTGCGGTCTGGCTGTGCGGACCGGGCCGGGGCGGTGGTCCGCCGGTACGGCGGAAGAATCAGTTCATTGGTTCCGGCGTGAAGAAATGAGGTGAAGACATGACGCATCAACTTCACTCATGTCGCCCACGCCGATTCCGGAGCGTGCTCGAATCTGCTCAGGCAGGCTGCTCAGGCAGTTTGGGAGGCTCCCGGAAGAAAAGCGGTCCCTGATCGGGACACAGAACACCGAGCCGATGTGGCTTCGAGTGCAGACTTGAGGTTAACACTACCGGATCCCACAAACATTCCCCCTCTCCAAGACCGGCAACCGCTATTTTTCGCGGGCCCGGGGCACGCCCCGGGCGCCGCGCTGGTCAGGCGAGCGGCAGCACGCTCGTCCCCCCGGCGTCGAGGGCCAGCCGGTTGGCCGCCCACCCCTCGCCCGCCAGCCGTGCGACCTGGTCGGCCGCACCGTTCTCGGCCAGCGCGAGCACCGTGGGGCCCGCGCCGGAGATGACCGCGGGGACACCGTCCGCGCGCAGTCGGTTGACCAGGGCCACGCTCTCCGGCATCGCCGGGGCGCGGTACTCCTGGTGCAGCCGGTCCTCGGTGGCCGGCAGCAGCAGCTCGGGGCGCCTGGTCATCGCCTCGACGAGCAGCGCGGCGCGCCCGGCGTTGGCCGCCGCGTCCACATGGGGGACGCTGCGCGGCAACAGCCCGCGCGCCGTTTCGGTCAGGACGGGCTTCGCGGGCACGAAGACCACCGGAACGATGGAATCCGCAGGGTTCATCCGAATGGCCCGTGCCACGCCCGAATCCATCCACGCCAAGGTGAATCCGCCGAGCAGGCAGGCCGCGACATTGTCCGGGTGGCCCTCGATCTCCGTGGCGAGCTCCAGCAGCGCCGCGTCGTCGAGCTTTTCGGCCCCGCCTATGGTCACGGCGCGGGCGGCGACTATGCCCGCGCAGATGGCCGCGGACGAGGAGCCCAGGCCCCGGCCGTGCGGAATGCGGTTGGCACACACGACCTCCAGGCCGCGCGGCTGGCCGCCGAGCAGGTCGAAGGCGGTGCGCAGGGCCCGTACGAGAAGGTGGCGCTCGTCGCGCGGCAGGGTCTCGGCGCCCTCGCCCGCGATGTCGATGTGCAGCCCGGATTCGGCCACCCGGACCACGACGTCGTCGTAGAGCCCCAGCGACAGGCCCAGGGCATCGAAGCCGGGGCCCAGGTTTGCGCTGGTGGCGGGGGTGCGCACGCGGACAGCGGCGGCGCGGAACGCGGGACCGGCCATCGCTCGATGACTCTCCTTGGTGTGGCCTCGGCAGGGCGTGCAACGTCCGCAAGGGCCGCGACGATACGCCGCACGGTGGCGGCGGGGGTCTGCGACGGGGCGGAGTGAGCACAGCCTATCGAAGGAAGGTTCTGCGGCGACATAGGGCGCACGTTTGGCCTGCGGCGCGCCGGGGTGTCGACGAGGTGAGCAATTCCCGTGGACAGGGCCCCCGAACCCCCCTTTCGCACGCGAAAGTCAGGAGGTCCGGGGGCCGGGCCACGGTCGTGGGGTCAGACCAGCCCGAGCTGCCGCGCGGCGGCCGCCGCGTCGACCGGGACGGTGACCGGCTGCGGGGCGCCCGCGACCGCCCAGTCGGGGTCCTTGAGGCCGTTGCCGGTGACCGTGCAGACGATCCGCTGGCCCCGGTCGACCAGCCCGAGCTCGGCGGCCTTCAGCAGGCCGGCCACGCTCGCGGCGGACGCCGGCTCGACGAAGACGCCCTCCTGTGCCGCCAACAGGCGGTACGCGGCCAGGATCTGGCGGTCGGTCACCTCGTCGATGAGGCCGCCCGATTCGTCGCGCGCCTCCTCGGCGAACTTCCATGAGGCGGGGTTGCCGATCCGGATCGCGGTGGCGATGGTGTGCGGGTTCAGCACCGGCTCGCCGCGCACGATCGGCGCCGAACCGGACGCCTGGAAGCCCCACATCCGGGGGGTGCGGGAGGAGACGCCGTCGGCGGCGTACTCGCGGTAGCCCCGCCAGTAGGCGGTGATGTTGCCCGCGTTGCCGACCGGCAGGACGTGGATGTCCGGGGCGTCGCCGAGCGCGTCCACGATCTCGAACGCGGCGGTCTTCTGGCCCTCGATGCGCACCGGGTTCACGGAGTTGACCAGCGCGACGGGGTACTCCTCGGACAGCCCGCGCGCCAGCGTCAGACAGTCGTCGAAGTTGCCGTCGACCTGGAGGATGCGCGCGCCGTGGACGAGGGCCTGGCCCATCTTGCCGAGCGCGATCTTGCCCTGCGGCACCAGGACGGCGCAGACCATCCCGGCCCGTACGGCGTAGGCCGCCGCGGAGGCGGAAGTGTTGCCGGTGGAGGCGCAGATGACGGCCTTCGCGCCGTCTTCCTTCGCGCGGGTGATGGCCATCGTCATGCCGCGGTCCTTGAAGGACCCGGTCGGGTTGGCGCCCTCGACCTTGAGATGGACATCACACCCGGTGCGCTCGGAGAGCACCTGCGCGGGGACGAGCGGCGTGCCGCCCTCGCGCAGGGTGACGACCGGCGTGTCGGCGGAGACGGGGAGCCTGTCGCGGTACTCCTCGATGATGCCGCGCCACTGGTGGGTGCCGGAGGACCGGAGTCCGTTGCTGCCAGACATTGCTTCTCTTGCTCCCTATTCGCCTTCGACCCGCATGATGCTCGCGACACCGCGGACCGTGTCCAGCTCGCGCAGCGCGCCGACGGTCGCCGAGAGGGCGGCGTCGGGGGCGCGGTGCGTGACGACGACGAGGGACGCCTCGCCGTCCTTGCCCTTCTGACGGACCGTGTCGATCGACACCCCGTGCGCGGCGAAGACCGTCGCGACCTGGGCCAGGACGCCCGGCCTGTCGGCCACGTCGAGGCTGATGTGGTAGCGCGTGACGACCTCGCCCATCGGGCTCACGGGCAGCCGGGTGTAGGCGGACTCGCCGGGTCCGGTGGTCTCGGCGACCTTGTTCCGGCAGACGGCGACGAGGTCGCCGAGCACCGCGGAGGCGGTCGGCGAGCCGCCCGCCCCGGGCCCGTAGAACATCAGCTGACCCGCTGCCTCCGCCTCCACGAACACCGCGTTGTACGCCTCGCGGACGGACGCCAGCGGGTGGCTCAGCGGGATCATCGCCGGGTGCACGCGGGCGGTGACGGACCGCCCGTCGGCGGCGCGCTCGCAGATGGCGAGGAGCTTGATGGTGCAGCCCATCTGCTTCGCGGAAGCGAAGTCCGCGGCGGTGACCTCGGTCATGCCCTCGCGATAGACGTCGTCGAGGCGCACCCGGGTGTGGAAGGCGATCCCGGCGAGGATCGCGGCCTTGGCGGCGGCGTCGAAGCCCTCGACGTCGGCGGTCGGGTCGGCCTCCGCGTACCCGAGCGCGGTGGCCTCGTCCAGCGCCTCGGAGTAGCCCGCGCCGCTGGTGTCCATCTTGTCGAGGATGAAGTTGGTGGTGCCGTTGACGATGCCCAGCACCCGGTTGACCTTGTCGCCCGCGAGGGACTCGCGCAGCGGGCGGACGAGCGGGATGGCACCGGCCACGGCGGCCTCGTAGTAGAGGTCCGCGCCGTGCGCCTCCGCCGCGGCGTGCAGCGCCGCGCCGTCCCCGGCGAGCAGCGCCTTGTTGGCGGAGACGACGCTCGCGCCGTGCTCGAAGGCGGTGGTGATCAGGGTGCGGGCCGGCTCGATGCCGCCGATGACCTCGATGACCACGTCGATGTCGCCGCGTTTGACCAGGGCGGTGGCATCGGTGGTGACGAGCTCCTGCGGCACCCCCTCGCGGACCCGGCCCGGACGGCGCACCGCGATGCCGGCGAGCTCGACCGGCGCGCCGATGCGCGCCGTGAGGTCGTCCGCGTGCGTCGTCATGATGCGCGCCACCTCTGAGCCGACCACACCACAGCCCAGCAGCGCCACCTTCAGCGGACGCGTACGCATCATCCGACCCCTGCTTCTCATCGACACAGCCTCGAACATCTTCGGTAGTGCACCAGTCTCACTCACCGGACGGGAGTTTCCCTCCCCCGTCCAGTATCCGAGATTTTTACTTTCGTTTTTCCTTCGGCCGCCGGACGGCGGGGTGTCACCCCACGTCGAGGCGGAGGAGGTCCTCTTCCGTCTCCCGCCGGACGATCACGCGCGCGGAGCCGTCCCGCACGGCGACGACCGGCGGGCGCAGCGCGTGGTTGTAGTTGCTGGCCATGGAGCGGCAGTAGGCGCCGGTCGCGGGCACGGCCAGCAGGTCGCCGGGGGCCAGGTCGGCGGGGAGGAAGGCGTCGCGCACGACGATGTCGCCCGATTCGCAGTGCTTGCCGACGACGCGCGAGAGCATCGGTTCGGCGGTGGAGGTGCGGGAGACGAGGGCGACGCTGTACTCGGCGTCGTAGAGCGCGGTACGGATGTTGTCCGACATGCCGCCGTCGACGCTCACGTAGGTCCGCAGGCCGGGCAGTTCCTTGACGGTGCCGACCTCGTAGAGCGTGAAGGCCGTCGGTCCGGCGATGGCGCGGCCCGGCTCGACGGAGAGCCGGGGCACGGAGAGCCCGGCGGCCGCGCATTCGCGGGTGACGATGTCGCCGAGCGCCTTGGCGATCTCGTGCGGCTCGCGGGGGTCGTCGTCGGAGGTGTAGGCGATGCCGAGGCCGCCGCCGAGGTCGATCTCGGGCAGCTCGACGCCGTGTTCGTCGCGGACCTCCTTGAGCAGCTGGACGACGCGGTGCGCGGCGACCTCGAAGCCGGAGGTGTCGAAGATCTGCGAGCCGATGTGGGAGTGGATGCCGACGAGCTCCAGGCCGTCGAGCTTGAGCGCGCGGCGCACGGCCTCGGCGGCCTGCCCCCCGGCCAGGGCGAGGCCGAACTTCTGGTCCTCGTGGGCGGTCGCGATGAACTCGTGGGTGTGCGCCTCGACTCCGACGGTCACCCGGATCTGGACGCGCTGGCGCCTGCCGAGCCGTTCGGCGATGCGCGCGACGCGGACGATCTCCTGGAAGGAGTCGAGGACGATACGTCCGACGCCCGCCTCGACGGCGCGGGTGATCTCGTGGGTGGACTTGTTGTTGCCGTGCAGCGCGATGCGTTCGGCGGGCATTCCGGCGGACAGTGCCGTGGCCAGTTCGCCCTCGGAGCAGACGTCGAGGTTGAGGCCCTCCTCGTGCAGCCAGCGGACGACGGCGCGGGAGAGGAAGGCCTTGCCCGCGTAGAAGACGTCGGCGTCCGGGCCGAAGGCGTCGCGCCAGGCCCGGCAGCGGGCCCGGAAGTCCGCCTCGTCGAGGAAGAACGCGGGCGTCCCGAACTCCTCGGCGAGTTCGGTGACCTTGAGGCCGCCGACGGTGGCCACGCCGTCGGCGTCGCGGGTGACCGTGCGGGCCCATACGCGCGGGTCGAGCGCGTTGAGGTCGGCGGGCGGCCCGGCGTAGTGCCCTTCGGGCAGGACGTCTGCGTAGCGGGGCCCGGCGGGGTGTGCGGAACGGCTCATGGCTCTGATCTCCTCAGAGGTGTGCGGGTGCGGTGATGCCGAGCTGGTGGAGGCCGTCGGCCAGCACCTTGCCCGTGGCCTCGGCGAGGGCCAGTCGGGCGCGGTGGACGGCCAAGGGTTTCTCGTCCCCGCGCGGCAGCGTGGGACACGCGGCCTGCCAGCGGAGGAAGGCATCAGCGAGACGTTCGAGATGGCGGGCGAGCCGCTCGGGCGCCCGGGTGGCGGTGATCCGCCGGTGGTCCGCCAGGCCGGCGAGCACCGGGCCGGCCGTCTCGTCCGGGACGTCCCCCGGCTCGGGCGCGAAGCCCAGGTCGCGGGCGTTGCGCCGGAGGGCCCGGCTGCGGGCGTGGGCGTACCGGACGCGGAAGAGGGGGTTGCTCTCGCGCTGGACGAGCAGCAGGTCGCGGTCGACGCCGGGCGGGCTGACGAGTGCCCAGCGGGCGGCGTCGGGGCCGAGGCGGCGGACGAGTCCGGGGGGCGGGTCGGCCGGCAGCGGCGGGCTCCCGGGCATCCGGCCCGGGTCCTGTACGAGCTCCCGTACGAGCTGGACGTACGAGGTGCCCTCGAGGGTGATGTTGAGGAAGCCGGGTCCGGCGATGTCGACCCGGGCGATGCCGGGTTCGGCGGCGAGCCTGCGGCGCAGCACCTCGGCGACCTCGTGGGCGGGGCGGCCGGTGTCCTGGGCGATACGGAGGGCGACGTTGGTGGCGTAGTCCCCGCATCCGGGGCGGGGCGGGACCCGCACGGTGACCCGGTCGGGGACGACGGCACTCAGCTCGTCGGCCTCGATGGCGCGGCGCACCGTGTGCAAGACGGTACGGGAGAGATCGGCGGGGGTCACGGGGCCAAGCCTAGGGGAGAAGGGGGGCGGCCAGGCGAACAGGTTTCGATCGGCTCTCGTCCGACTCTCGATCGGCGGTGGACCGGTGGACTACTCGCGTCCCCCGACGGACTCCACGCAGTCCCCGGGGGCCGGGGCCCCCGGCAACCCGTCGCCGTCGTCCCCCTTGCGGCGGCGCATCAGCCTCCGGACGAGCCGGATCATCTCGGTCGGCTCGAAGGGTTTCGCCAGGAACGCATCGACCCCGGCGGACCTGCCGCTGTCGACCTCCAGCTGGGTGCAGGCGCTGATGATCGCGATCGGTATGTTCCGGGTCCGCGCGTCGGCCCGCAGCCGCGCGGCCGTGAGCAGACCGTCGAGCCGGGGCATGACGACGTCCAGGGTCACCACGTCGGGGCGCACGCGGTGCACGATCTCCAGGCATTCGGCACCATCGGCCGCGGTCACGACCTCGAAGCCCTCCAGCTCGAGGTTGACCCTGATCAGCTGCCGGATGACCTTGTTGTCGTCGACGACAAGGACCCGGCCGGACAAGCCAGGCACACCCCGAGAGTAAGCGCGCCCGCCGCGCCGCGTCCGGGTTTTCCCCACTTCCACCCCACACAGGGGTCCCTCCCCTCCCCCCACCCCCAACCACGTTGCCGTGCACCCGTCCGGAGCTGCTAATGTTCTTCCTGTCGCCGCGACAAGCGCCGACAAAGCCCCCGTAGCTCAGGGGATAGAGCAACGGCCTCCGGAGCCGTGTGCGCAGGTTCGAATCCTGCCGGGGGCACTTCGCTTCAGCTGGCACCGCAAGGTCGTCGGCTGCCGGAGTGCCTGACATCGAGAGCCGGACCCAGTACAACTGGGTCCGGCTCTTTGTCGTTGAGTTCTTTCTTTACGGCCGAACCGCTCACCGGCTCAACCGACTTGGCCGTACGCGCACCGCACACCCCTTGACCGTCGCTCGCCAAGGAGGATCACGTGCCGTTGGACGAAGCCGCCCGGGTGGGCGATGAAGAGCGGTTGCGGGAGTTGGGTTATCGGCAGGTGCTGGCCCGGCGGATGTCGGGGTTCGGGAATTTCGCTGTTTCGTTCACGATTATTTCGGTGCTTTCCGGGTGCATGACGATGTACGGGTTCGGCATGCGGACCGGCGGTCCGGCGATGCTGATGTGGGGGTGGGTCGGGGTCGGGGCGATGACCCTGGTGGTGGGGCTCGCGATGGCGGAGGTGTGTTCCTGTTATCCGACGTCGGGCGGGCTGTATTTCTGGGCGCACCGGATGGGGCCCGAGAGATCCCGGGCGGCCTGGGCGTGGTTCACCGGGTGGTTCAACGTGCTGGGGCAGGTGGCGTGCACCGCGGGGGTGGATTTCGGTGCGGCGTCGTTCCTGAATGCCTATTTGGACCTGCAGTTCGGGTTCGCGGCGACTCCGGGGCGCACGATCGCCCTTTTCGGCGGGGTGCTCGTGGTGCACGCGCTGTTGAATACGTTCGGGGTGCGGCTGGTCGCCTTCCTGAACGCGGTGAGCGTGTGGTGGCACGTGTCCGGGGTGCTGCTGATCGTGGGGGCGCTGGCGTTCGTGCCGGGGCGCCATCAGTCGACGTCGTTCGTGTTCACGCGCTTCGTGAACGAGACGGGGTGGGGCTCGGGGCTCTATGTGGGGCTGTTGTCGCTGCTGGTGGCGCAGTACACGTTCACGGGGTACGACGCCTCGGCGCATATGACGGAGGAGACCCGTGACGCGGCGGTGGCGGGGCCGCGGGGCATCGTCCGGTCGATCTGGCTGTCGTGGATCGCGGGGTTCGTGCTGCTGGCGGGGATGACGTACGCGATCCAGGACTGGGCGGGCGAGGAGGGGACGGAGACCGGGGTGCCCCCGGCGCAGATCTTCCTGGACGCGCTCGGTGCGACGGCCGGGAAGCTGTTGCTGCTCGTGGTGATCGTGGCGCAGTTGTTCTGCGGGATGGCGCTGGTGACGGCCAACTCCCGGATGATCTACGCGTTCTCGCGGGACGGCGGGCTGCCGTTCTCGGGGGTCTGGTGCCGGGTCGATCCGCGGACGCGGACGCCCACGAACGCGGTCTGGCTGGCCGCGGGCGGTGCGCTGGTCCTGGGACTGCCGTATCTGGTGAACTCCACGGCGTACGCGGCGGTGACCTCGATCGCCACCATCGGCCTGTACCTCGCGTATGCCGCGCCGACGTTGTTGCGGCTGCGGCAGGGGGACGCGCTGGAGCGCGGGCCGTGGCACCTCGGGCGGTGGTCGCGGCCGGTCGGGGTGGTGGCGGTCTCCTGGGTGGCGGTGATCACGGTGCTGTTCATGCTGCCGCAGTCCGGGCCGGTCACGGTGGACACGTTCAACTACGCGCCGATCGCCGTGGTCGCGGTGGCCGGATTCGCGGGGGTCCGGTGGCTGACGTCGGCCCGGCACTGGTTCCTCGACCGGCGGGAACCGGTCGGGCCGGCTCGGGAGAGTGGCGGGCGCGAACCCGCCGTATGACAGTGGCGGGTTCGCGGGGCGGCGGCTACGTCTTCGGGTAACCGAAGGTGTAGCCGTGGCTCTTGAGCCACGGGATGAAGGTGTCGAGGGCAGCGGCGGTCTGGCCGCGGTTGCCGCCCCCGTCGTGGAAGAGGACCGTGGGGCCCTCGTGCAGGTCCCGTTCGGCCGTGTCGATGATCTTCTGGGTGCCGGGGTTGGTCCAGTCCCGGGTGTCGACGTTCCAGCCGAGCGGGCGCATGCCGTGGGAGGCGGCGACCTCGCGGCTGTACGGGGTGAACGCGCCGCCGGGGGCACGGTAGTAGAGCACCTTGGCGCCCGGACCCGCGGCGGCCAGGATCATCTGCTGGGCGTCGAGGACCTGTTGCCGCTGGTACGGCTCGGGGCGCCGGTCCATTTCCGTGTTGTGGTCGACGGAGTGGTCGCAGAGCCGGTGTCCGGCGGCGACGACCTTCTTGACGAGCTCGGGGTACTCCTTGGCCCGCGAACCGATGATGCAGAAGGTGGCCTTCGCCTCGTACTTCTTCAGTATGTCCAGCACCTTCAGCGTCCAGACCGGTTCCGGGCCGTCGTCTATGGTGAGGTTGACCGCCTTGCCCGGCGTGTCCGACTCGTGGGTGATCTCGGCGGACACGCGTCCGGGCGGCTCCGAAGCGGGTGACGGCGTTGGCGACGGTGACGGCCAGGACGGCGACGACCAGGACGGCGGTGACGGCGACGAGGACGGCGACGTCGACGACGGGGTCGGCGGTGCGGATGACGGGCTGTGCGCGGCCCCGTCGCCCTGGCCGGGTTCCGGGCCTCCCCCTTCCGTGGCCATGGCCACGCAACCCGGCATCGCCGCGGCGAGTGCCAGCACCGATACCGCCGCCATCGCGAAGCGTCGCTTCCCGGCAGTGAGTCGTGCCATGAACTTCCCCTCCCTCGGTACGAGTTGTGCAGGAGGTGCACAACAAAGACGTCCCGGCCGAAAAGGGGGTTCCAAGGGCAACATGCCCGTTTTTAAACCTCGGTGGCGGCCTCCGCTCCGCCGTCCGCCGTCCCGCCGTCGGCGATCGCGGCCGCGACCTCCGCCCGCCGGGCGGCCTCCTCCGCGGCGAAGCGCTGCGCGTCGAGCTGTGCGGCGGCCTCCTCGTCCTGTGCCATGAGGAGGTCCAGGCTGGTGTCGCCCAGTTCGAGCACGCCCATGTCGACGTACGCGCGCTGGAGCCGTTCACCCCACAGGCCGATGTCCTTGACGCACGGGACGATGCGGCTGAACAGCAGTTTTCTGAACAGCTGGGTGAATTCGGAGCGTTCGGCGAGCTCGACGGCGTCGGCCACCGGGATGCCGAAGTCGGTGAGCACCACCTCGCCGCGCAGCCGGTCGCGCATCAGGTAGCAGCCCTCGATGACGAACTCCTCGCGCTCGCGGAGCTCGGCGTCGGTCAGCTGCCGGTAGTGGTCGCGCAGGGCCATGCGGCCGAAGGCGACGTGGCGGGCCTCGTCCTGCATGACGTACGCGAGGATCTGCTTCGGCAGCGGCTTCTCGGTGGTGTCGCGCAGCATGCCGAAGGCGGCGAGGGCGAGTCCCTCGATGAGCACCTGCATCCCGAGGTAGGGCATGTCCCAGCGGGAGTCCCGCAGGGTGTCGCCGAGCAGCGACCGGAGGTTGTCGTCGATGGGGTAGACCATCCCGACCTTCTCCTGGAGGAAGCGGCCGTAGATCTCGGCGTGCCGGGCTTCGTCCATGGTCTGGGTGGCGGAGTAGAACTTGGCGTCCAGGTCGGGCACGGACTCCACGATGCGGGCCGCGCAGACCATCGCGCCCTGCTCGCCGTGGAGGAACTGGCTGAACTGCCAGGAGGCGTAACGGCGGCGCAGCTCGCGCTTGTCGCGCTCGCTCATCCTGCCCCAGTACGGGGTGTCATGGACCGGGAGGTTCCGGTCGGGGACGCCGAGGGGGTCGTACGGGTCGACGGGCAGGTCCCAGTCGATGCGGGTGACCGCGTCCCACTGCTTGTCCTTGCCCTTCTGGTAGAGGGCCAGCAGGCGCTCCCGGCCGTCCCCGTACTCCCAGGAGAGGCGGGCGGCGCCGGCGGCGGGCACCTGCCAGGTCGGGTCGCCGGGGTCGTGCGCGTAGTGGTTCCACGTGGTCATGACGCCTCCCGAGCCTTGTGCGGTTGGGTAGTCGGCAGGCTCACACGGTGGTTACCGCCGGGTCAATGACCGGGTGTCCGGTCCTCCGGGGCGGCGGGCGCCGAGGTACGCCAGGGGGATTGACGTCCTTGCTGACAAGCAGTCTCATAAGCAGGTGACCGCGGGTAACTCACAGACGAGGTGTCCTCAGCCATGACCACCGAGACCGCAGGACCACCGCTCCGGGACGCGCTCGGCCCGCTCAAGGACCGCGAGAAGGTCGCCGAACGCCTGCTGGAGTCCTCGACCAGACACTCCTTCGACCCCGACACCGAACTGGACTGGAACGCACCGCCGGTGGACGGAAAATGGTTCTGGCCGCCCGAGCTGCTCTCCCTCTACGACACCCCGATGTGGCGGCGGATGCCGGAGGAACAGCGGCTGGAGCTCTCCCGGCACGAGGCCGCGTCGCTCGCCTCCCTGGGCATCTGGTTCGAGATCATCCTGATGCAGCTGCTGGTGCGGCACATCTACGACAAGCCCGTGGGCAGCGCGCACGTCCGCTACGCCCTCACCGAGATAGCCGACGAGTGCAGGCACTCGAAGATGTTCGCGCGCATGATCGCCGCGTCGGGCGCCCCCGCTTATCCGGTCTCCGGCTTCCACCACAATCTGGCCAGAATCCTCAAGACCGTCTCCACCACGCCCGGTTCGTTCGCCTGCACCCTCCTCGGCGAGGAGATCCTCGACCACATGCAGCGGCTGACGTTCCCGGACGAGCGCGTGCAGCCGCTTGTCCGCGGCGTGACCCGCATCCACGTGGTGGAGGAGGCACGCCATGTGCGGTACGCGCGGGAGGAGCTGCGCCGCCAGATGGTGACCTGCCCGCGGTGGGAGGCGGGGCTGACGCGGCTGAGCTCCGGGGAGGCGGCCCGCGTCTTCTCGCTGGCGTTCGTCAATCCGGCCGTCTACACGAACGTGGGGCTGGACCGGCGGAAGGCCGTCGCGCAGGTACGGGCGAGCGGGCACCGGCGCGAGGTGATGCGGGCGGGGGCCCGGCGGCTCACGGACTTCCTGGACGAGATCGGGGTGCTGCGCGGGGCCGGGCGGCGGTTGTGGGTGAGCTCGGGGCTGCTGGCGGGGTAGGTCAGAGCAGGTGTTCCGCCTCCGAGAGCACGGGCGCCACCCGGCGGGCGAGGTGGCCCGCACGGCCTTCCGAGGTCTCCAGGGCCAGTGCGGCCCGGACCGCCCGGGAGGTCTGCTCGTCGCTCGCCGAGGTGGCCGTGAGCAGGGCCACGAAGTGGTCGACCAGCCAGTCGCGGAGCTCCTCCAGGGGCGGCTGTTTGCCCTCGTCCAGCCAGATCAGGGAGGCCGCCTCGACCGCCGTGATCCATGTGCGGACCATCATCCGCAGCCGCGGCCCCGGGCGGGGTTCCCGCAGGTGGGTGAAGACCTGTTCGGCGGCCGCCCGCCGGACGCCGTCCACGATCGCGCCCGTACGGGAGGTCTCCGCGACGCTGCCGCCCTGCAGCAGGGCGCTGAACCCCGCGTCGTGCTCGCCGACGAAGGCCAGGTAGCGGTCGAGGGCCGCGGCCAGGCGCCCGGTGAGGGGGCCGGTCTGCGGCTCGGCGAAGCACAGCTGGAGGTCGTCGGCGGCGCTGCGCAGCGCCGCCTCGTACAACTGGGGCTTGCCGCCCGGGAAGTAGCGGTACACCAGCGGCCGTGACACGTCGGCGGCGGCCGCGACCTCGTCCAGGGACACGTCCTCGGGCGCGCGGTGCGCGAAGAGCGCGAGCGCGGCGGCGATCAGCTGGGTGCGGCGCTCCTCGACGCTGAGCCTGCGGTAGGTGGCGCGGGGGGACGAAGTCGGTGCGGTTCCGCTGCCGTTCATGCACCGCAGCGTATCCGCCCTCGCGGGCGGGCACGGGGGGCTCCGTTCCGGTGGGGCTGTCCCGGCGGGCCGGGTGGCCGGTGGGGCGGGCGGGCCTGGCAGAAGTACGGGAACGACCGGCCGCCGTCGTGCCCGGCAGTGCCATGCGCCTGGACCTCACCTCGGCGGGGCCCCGGGCACGGAAGAAGGGCCGCTGAGCGGTCTTGCCGTAGTGGGGGGCGGTGCCGCGCCCCGTAAGGGGCGCGGGGAAGCGCCGAACCGCGGCTCCGCCGCCTGGGCGCGATCAGCCACGGACGGCCCGCAGTGCCCGAACCGCGCTCCCCGCGGAGCGCCGAGGCGTACCTCCGGCGCCTCGTACCGCGCGGCGGACGCGACCGACCCGCACGGCCCCGCTACGGACGCGGGTCAGGGCCGCCGCTGACGGAGACTGGTGACGTGAGAAGCGAAAATACGCCCTTCGTGGGCGGCCCGCTGGACGGGCGCGTACTGCCGGTACTGCTCGGGCCCACCGGGCACCCCCCGAAGACCTACGAGATCCCCGTGCCCGGCGAGGACGGGGGGACCGAGGTCGTACACGTGTACAAGCGGGTCCAGGCGGGCACGACACGGCGCCTGGGGCTGCACAAGGGCTGGAAATACGAGTACGACCCGGACGGCAGGCCGGGCGGCGGCCTCAAATGGCCCTGGTCGCGCCCCGGCGCGTGACCAAGGCGCGTGAGCATATGGCGAGCGCCCCCCGAACGGGTGACGGGTGGGCAGCCAGGGGGTGAGCGGGTTAGGCGGATTCGCCCACCCCACTGCCGTAACGGCCGCCACCATGGCACGATCCTCCTTGGGCAAACGATCACGCCCACACTTCGGAGGTGAATCCGTGTCGGGACGGCTCGCGCGTTCTGTCTGCACGGCGGCGCTGATAGCCGGCGCCGCTTCGCTCGTCCTGCCCGCGCCCGTCGCCACGGCGGCCCCGGCCCCGCCCGACCAGCCCGTCAGCACCCTGCTCGGCCAGCTCCAGACCCTCTACCGCAAGGCGGAGGAGGCCACGGAGAAGTACAACGCGACCGAGGAGAGCCTGCGGAAGCAGCGCGACAAGGTCAAGAAGATCGACGACGATCTGGCGGCCGCGCGCATCGCGCTCACCGGCAGCCGTGACGCGGCCGGGCGGCTCGCCCGGGAGCAGTACCAGGGCGGCGGCAGCGGCACCCTCTCCCCGTACATGGGCTTCCTCTTCGGCTCCGACCCGCAGCAGGTCCTCGACAGCGGCCATCAGCTCCAGCGGGCCGCCGGGCAGCGGGCCGCCACCGTCGGCAAGCTCACGGAGGGTGAGAAGCGGGCCGCGGACCTCGCCGTCAAGGCGCGGGACGCCCTCAACGCCCAGCAGACGCTCGCGGCGAAGCAGAAGCAGCAGCGCGACGACGTGCGCAAGAGCCTCGCGCAGGTGGAGAAGATGCTGGCCTCGCTGACCGGCGAGCAGCTCTCCGAGCTCCAGAAGCTGGAGCAGAAGGACATCGGCGAGGCCCAGAGCAAGCTGCTCGCCTCCGGCCGGCTGGGCGGCGCGGCGGCGCCGTCCGCGCTCGGCGACAAGGCTCTGGAGTTCGCGTTCCAGCAGATAGGCAAGCCCTACGTGTGGGGCGCCGACGGCCCGAACTCCTTCGACTGCTCGGGCCTCACCTCCCAGGCGTGGGCCCACGCGGGCGACGTCATTCCCCGGACGAGCCAGGAGCAGTGGAAGTCCCTGCCGAAGGTGCCGCTCAACGAGATCCGGCCCGGGGACCTCGTGGTGTACTTCGAGGGCGCGACCCACGTAGCGATCTACATCGGCAACGGCCTCGTCATACAGGCGCCCCGCCCGGGGACCGCGGTGAAGGTCTCCCCGATCGCCTCCAACCCGCTGCTGGGGGCCGTGCGCCCGGACCCGGGGGCGGCCCCGCTGAAGGCGTACGTACCGCCGCGGGTGCCGGACACGGCGTCGTGAACCGGCGGGCTCAGCCCGCCTCCGCCGCCGCCCGGGACACATAGGCCGCCGCCCGGTCCGCGTCGTAGAAGTAGCCCGCGAAGTCCGCGGGGTCGTCGAAGCCCCGCGCCAGGCGGTCGGCGACGGCCTGGCAGCCCGTGGCGGCGAGCATCAGGTCCAGGACGTGGCCGGGCGGCGGCGCGAGCATCGTGTTCGTCCATCGCGTGGTGTGCCGGGCCGTCGCCCAGTGCCGGTCGAAGGCGGCCCGCATCCACGCCTCGTCGAAGGGCAGCTCCCCCCGCTCGACGATCGAGGTGAGGTACGAGGCGGCGCACTTGGCCGCCGAGCTGCCGCCCTGCCCGGTGACCGGGTCGTCGGCGACGACCGTGTCCGCCACCCCGAGGACCAGCCCGCCCGACGGCAGCCGCCCGACGGGATGCCGCACGGTCGGGGCGTAGCGCCCGGCCAGGGTGGCGCCCGCGTCGGTCAGCTCGACCCGGGTGGCCCGCGCGTATTCCCACGGGGTGAAGCGTTCCAGCAGCTCCAGCATCATCGCCAAGTGCCCGTTCGGGCCCGCCTGTTCCTCGAAGACGTCGAGCGGACCGCCGGGCATGCCCTCCCAGAGGAGGACGTCGGCGCGGCCGGACAGGGTGAGGGTGGGGATGACGAAGAGCTCGCCGACGCCGGGGACCAGATTGCAGCGGACCGCGTCGAGGCCGGGGTGCTCGGGGCGCGGCCCGAGGCCGTGCACGGCGGCGACGGCCAGGGCGCGTTGCGGGGTGGAGTACGGGGAGCGGGCCGCGTCCCGGACGAACAGCGCGGCCAGCTCGCCCCGGCCCACGGCGGCCAGTACGAGGTCGTAGCGGGCCGCCAGGGCGTCGAGGTCGGAGACGGTCGCCGCGTGGATGACGAGGCGGCCGCCGCGCTCGGCGAAGGTGTCCAGCCAGCCCGCCGTCTTCACCCGCTGGTCGACGGAGCGGGCGGGGGCGCCGAGCCTGCCGACCCAGTCGAGGAGCCGGGTGCGCACACCCGTGGCCGACTCGGGGCCGGCCACCGAGACGCCGATGCCCTCGATGTCCGGGGCGCGGCCCGCCCAGAAGTCGAGCCCCAGCTCCCGCTCGTGGCGCAGCGCGGTCGGGAAGAGGCACTGGGGCGGCATGATCCGGCCGGAGCGCATCTCGTCGGCGGTGCGGTTGGAGATCAGGGTGACGTCGTAGTCCAGGGACTGGAGTCCGAGGGCCAGTTGGAGGCCGGACTGGCCCGCCCCGACAATGAGGATCCGGCGCATGGGCCCGCTCCCTTCGTCGTGCTATCCCGGTGTGGCGTCGAGGGCCCTGCCGACGAGGATCAGCAGGGTGTCGACGACCCCGACCCGCTGCCGGGCGTCCATGTGGACCAGCGGCACGTGGCGCGGCAGGGCGAGCGCCTCGCGCACCTCGTCCGGCTCGTGGCGGGCGGCGCCGTCGAACTGGTTGACGGCGACGAGGTACGGCAGGCCCGTGCTCTCGAAGTAGTCGAGGGCGGGGAAGCAGTCCGCGAGGCGCCGGGTGTCGGCCATGACGACGGCGCCGATCGCGCCGCGCACCAGGTCGTCCCACATGAACCAGAAGCGTTTCTGGCCCGGTGTGCCGAAGAGGTAGAGCACCAGGTCGGTGTCGAGGGTGATGCGCCCGAAGTCCATGGCGACCGTGGTGGTCAGCTTCTCCGGGGTGGCGGTGCGGTCGTCGACGCCCTCGCCCGCGACCGTCATGACCGCCTCGGTGCGCAGCGGGGTGATCTCGGAGACGGCGCCGACGAAGGTCGTCTTGCCGACGCCGAAGCCGCCCGCGACGACGATCTTCGTGGCGTGGGGGGCGCGGCTGCGGTCGGTCTGCCAGGGGCGGGGGGTGTCGGGGGCGGCGGGCGGCCCGCCGCGCGTGGCCTTCCCGCCGCGTACGGCCAGGGACGTGCTCCGAAGGTCGGCGTCAGAGCCTGTGAAGTCCACCCAGCACCCTTTCCAGCAGCGCGCGGTCGGGCCGGCCCGTGCCGTGGCCGGTGTCGAAGACGCGGATCCTGCCCTGGTCCGCCAGTTCGAGGAGGAGGACCCGCACCATCCCCAGGGGCATCTTCAGCAGTGCGGCGATCTCGGCGACCGAGCGCAGCCGGAAGCAGAGTTCGACGATGGCGCGGGCCTCGGGCAGGGCCCGCTCCTCGGGGAGGGTGCGGGCGGCCGGTCCGTGGGGGCCGTCGCCGGGGGTGTCGAGGGCCGCGACGAAGGTCTCCACGAGCAGCACCCGGCACCGGCGGGGCCTGCCGCCGGTGAGGGAGTAGGGGCGCACGCGGGCGGGTTTGCGGCAGAGGACGGCCTGGCTCACTCGACCGCCTCCACCGACTGCCGTAGTTCCCTGCGGAGTTCGGGGGTGAGGACGTGTCCGGCCCGGCCGACGAAGAGCGCCATCTGGTAGGCGACGACGCTCATGTCGCAGTCGGGGTCGGCGTGCACGCCCAGGAGCGAGCCATCGCTGATCGTCATCACGAACAGGCTCCCGTCTTCCATGGCGACCATGGTCTGTTTGACGACGCCGCCGTCCATGAGGGCGGCGGCTCCCGTCGTGAGGCTGCCGAGTCCGGCCACGATGGTGGCGAGGTCCCCGGTGGAGCCGCGGGGCCCGGCGGGCGGGTCGAAGCCGGGGACGCCCGGGTTCCGCTCGGGGTCGGAGGAGAGCAGCAGCAGGCCGTCGGAGGAGACGACGGCGACGGAGCGCACGCCGGGCACCTCGTCGACCAGGCCGGCGAGCAGCCAGTGCAGATTGCGGGCCTCGTGGCTGAGCCCGTACACGGCGGGGGTGGCGGGAGTCGCCTCCCGGGAAAATGCGGTCAACCGCGTGCCTCCTCGACAGTGCCGCCCTGAGCGGGCGGCCCCGCTTGGTCCGGATCGGTGGTGCGTCCCGCCAGCTCCGCGGCGGCGTCGCGGCGCCCGTCGGCGGCGCCCCGCTGGAAGCCCGCCAGTTTGCGGCGCAGGACCTCGGCGTCGACGCCCTGCCGGGGCTGCGGCGGTTCGGCCCGCTGCGGTACGGGCTGGGGGGTGCGCCGGGGCAGGCCGTTGCCGGTGACCTCGGCGGCGGAGCCCTGCCTGCCCTGGGCGGGGACCACGGCGGCGGCGGGGTTGTCGCCGAGCGCCGTCGGGCGGGCGTGCCTGGCCACGGGGAGGCCGGCGGGCGGGAGGCCGGTGGGCCGTATCCCGTCCGGGGCCGGTCCGGCGGGCGGATCGGCCGGGTGCACGGGCAGGGGGGCCGGGGGCGGCAGCGGGACGGGGGCGGCGTGCGCGCCGACCGGGCGGTGCCGACTGCCGGGCAGCGCCGGGGAGTTGACGTCGGCGATGGATCCGGGGAGGTGGATCGGGGGGGCGGCCGCGGCGCCCGGCACGGGCGGGATGTCGCCGAGGCCGGTGACCGCGGGCGGTCCGTCGGCCAGGAGCGCGGCGGGCAGGACCACGACGGCGGTGATGCCGCCGGTGTGCTGCTCGCGCAGCTGGACGCGGATGCCGTGCCGGGCGGCGAGCCGCCCGACCACGTAGAGCCCGAGGCCGGGGACCTCGCACGGACCGTCCGGGTGGGCGTCCGGGGTGTGCCGGGGGCGGCCCGCCCGCACGGTGCGCTCCCCGGCGGGCGGCGGCCCGTACGGGTCGGGGTCGGTGAGCAGGGCGTTGAGCTCGGCGAGCCGGTCGGGGGTGACGCCGATGCCCTCGTCCTGGACGGACAGGGCGATGTCGCCGGTCTCCAGGAGCCAGCCGGAGAGCTGCACCTGGGCGTCGGGCGGGGAGAACGTCGTGGCGTTCTCCAGGAGTTCGGCGACCAGGTGGCTCACGTCCTCGGAGGCGAAGCCGGCCAGCCGGGCGTGCGGCGGCAGCGACTGGATGCGTACGCGCTGGTAGCGCTCGATCTCGCCCGCGGAGGCCCGCAGGACGTCGAGGAGGGGGACGGGTCCGGCGCGCCCGGTGCCGCTCTCGGCTCCGGCGAGGGCGAGGAGGTTCTCGCTGTTGCGGCGCATGCGGGTGGCGAGGTGGTCGAGCGTGAAGAGGGTCTCCAGGCGCTCGGGGTCGGTCTCGTGGGCCTCCATGCCTTCGATGACGGCGAGTTGGCGCTCGACGAGCCCGAGGGTGCGCAGGGAGAGGCCGACGAAGAGGCCGCGCGCCCGTTCCGCGCACGCGTCGGGGCGGTCCGCGGTGCGGGTGGTCACCTCCTCGGCGAGCTGCCCGGACAGTTCCTGGTGGCGGTCGCGGAGGGCGTCGTGCTCCTCGGCGAGCAGGTGCCGGGCGGCGATGAGGCGGGTGCGCTCGCCTTCGAGGACGGCGATCCGTTCCTGCTGGCGGATGACCTTCTCGTGCAGGAGGTTGACGGAACGGGCGGTCTCGGCGAACTCGTCGTCGCGGCCCTTGAAGTCCACGGGCCTCTCAACGACCGGGTCGGCGCTGACCCGGCGGGCGCCGAGCCGCAGCGAGCCGAGCGGCCGGGTGATGGACCGGGCGGTGCGGATGCCGGCGAAGAGGGCGACGAGGAGGCACAGCGCGCTCAGCGCCGCGCGCAGTTCGAGCCCGGTGAGCGCGGCGTGCCGCTGTGCTTCGAGGTGGTCGGCCTGGCGGGCGGCGAGGTCGGCCTCGGCCTGCCGCATCAGGTCGAGGCGGGAGCTGAGCGCCGAGCGCACGGGCTCGACGGGCTGCTCCGCCGCGGTGGCCTGGGGGCCGGTGAGGCGGTTGACGAAGCTCTCGGCGGTGGTGACGTCGGGGCCGCTGACCGTGCCGCTGTACGCCTCGCGGGTGCGGGCGGTGGCGAAGCCGTTGAAGTCGGCGAGGGCGTCCCGCTCCGCGGCGGCGGCCCGTTGGGCGGCGAGGGCGAGGGCGGCCTCGCCGTGTGCGCCGAGGGCGCCGAGGAGCAGGGCGCGGGTGGCGGAGGCCTGTTCGACGGCGCGCCCGAGGAAGGGGAGCGCGGCCGCGTCGCCCTCGCCGCCGTCCGGGGCGCGCTGTCCCGCGGTGTCGGCCGCGCCGTGGAGGGCCTGGACGATGCCGGTGTAGGCGGTGAAGACGGCCAGGGCGTCGTCGCCGCCGGAGACGGCCCGGCCGCGCGCGGCGGGGAGGGCGTCGAGCCGGGCGCGCACGGCCGCGGAGGCGTCCGGGCGGAAGTCGGCGACCTGCTGGTCCACATGGGCGCGCTGGCTCTTGATCGCCGCGGCTTCCGCCGCGTCGGTGCGGCCGCCCGCCACGTACTGGGTCATGGCGTCGCGCTCGTCCGCGAGGGAGTGGGCGAGCGCGAGGGCCGGGCCGTCGGCGTCGGCGAGGGCCGCGAGCCGCTGGGCGCGGGTGAGGTCGCGGGCGGCGTCCGCGGTGCCGAGGGCGCTCCCCGCGAGGACCGTGAGGGCGGTGACCGCGACGGAGGCGGTCAGCCGGTTACGCACGCGAGCCGTGCGCTCGCGCACCGCCGTGGACTGCCGCTCTCGCTCGCCGCCCCGAAGCCGCTTCTTCCGCACCGGTGCTCTCATTCTTCTCTGGCCTGCCCCGCCCCTGGTACTGATTTGACCCTTTCAGCACCTCTGAGGAGAGGGTGCCCTTCCCCTCATCCGGCCACTCGAAGGAGTGAACCTGACAAGGGAATTGACTCGCGATGCTTCACTCATCGCATACGGGCCAGGTCAGCACGTCACCTGGAGAACGCGGCGGGTGCCCACAGGATGCGCACTCGCACGCGTGGATTTCCGGCATCCGGCACACTGGCCCCATGCGCATCGAACTCGCCACCCAGCCGGGGGATCCCCGCCACCCGAACGAGGACTTCGTCTCCGTTGCGCTGCCCGCTTCGGGCCGGGGCGGGGCGCTGGTGCTGCTGGACGGGGTGACCCCGCCGCCGTCCGGGGAGACGGGCTGTGCGCACGGCGTCCCCTGGTTCACCGCGCGGCTCGGCGGCGCCCTCCTCGAACTCGCCGTCTCCCGGCCGGACCTGTCGCTCCCCCGGTGTCTCGCCGAGGCGGTCTCCCGCACCGCGGACGACCACCGCGACACGTGCGACCTCACCCACCGGCTCACGCCGCAGGCGACCGTCGTCCTGGCGCGGTGGGACGACGAACTGGTCTCCTTCCTCGTCCTCTCCGACTCCGCGCTGCTCCTGGAGGCACCGGACGGTTCGGTCTCGGCGGTGCTCGACGACCGGATCGAACGGCTGCGGTCACTCGGTCCGGTGACGGACGCGCAACGCAACGCGGAGGGCGGCTTCTTCACCGCCGCGGCGGATCCGGCTGTCGCCGGGCTGGCGGTGACGGGCACGCTGCCGCGCCCGGAGGTACGGGCGCTGGCGGCCCTCACCGACGGCGCGGGGCGCTGGGTCGAGGTCTTCCACGAGGGCGACTGGGCCGCGTGCTTCGCCCTTCTGTCGAAGGGCGGGCCGCAGTCCTTGATCGACGCCGTACGGGAGTTGGAGGGGCGGGGGCCGGCGCCCGGCAAGCGGAAGCCGCATGATGATGCGGCGGTGGCGTACGTGGAGCTGTAGCCGCTCCGGGGCTCCGCGTTCGGGTGCGGCACCGTTGCCGCCTGCGGCGGAGGCCGCGTCGTGCCGGGTGCGGCCGGAACTCCGGCCGCGGGCCGGTTGGCCGCCTGCGGCGGGGGCGGCCTGCGGCCGCGGGGGGGGGGGCCGGGGCCGGG
>NZ_JBSFWT010000044.1:19695-62473 GCF_053594975.1 Streptomyces sp. NPDC002537 | reverse complement strand
GCGCGCCCCCGGGCCCGGCTGCGGGCCGGTTCGCCGCCTGCGGCGGGGGCGGCCTGCGGCCGCGTCCTCAAACGCCGGACGGGCTGGATTTGCGGACCGTGGTTCTTTGGCCTGCGACCCGCAGACTGCGGACTACGCCCGCACACTCAGCCCGTCCGGCGATTGAGGACGTGCCCGCAGGGCGCTCCCGCCGCAGGCGGCAAGACGGCCCGCGCCTGCCGTCGCAAACGTCACGTCGGATTTCCGCCAGCCCCGCGCCAGCGGACCCCGCACACTGGAACACATGCTCCACACCGAGATCGACAGCCCCATCGGCCCGCTGCTGCTCACGGGGCGGCCCTCCGCCACCGCCCCCGGCGGCACGGCCATCGCCTCGCTGTCCGTACCCGGGCAGAAGAACGCCCCCGAACTCCGGCCGGACTCGCGGCGCGACGACGCCGCCTTCGCGGAGGCGGCCCGCCAGCTCGCGGCCTACTTCGCGGGGGAGGCCGAGGGGTTCACCCTGGAATTCGCCGTCCAGGGGACGGAGTTCCGGCAGCGGGTGTGGGACGCCCTCGACGCCGTCCCGTACGGCTCCACCACCACGTACGGCGAGATCGCCGCCCGCATCGGAGCCCCGCGCGCAGCGGTCCGCGCGGTGGGCGGCGCGATCGGCGCCAACCCTCTGCTGGTGCTGCGCCCCTGCCACCGGGTGATCGGCGCCGACGGCTCGCTCACCGGATACGCGGGCGGCCTGGAGCGCAAGCGGCTGCTGCTCGGGCTGGAAGCGGTCGCACGCTGACGTCAACTCGGCTGGACGCCACGTCAATCGAGCGCACAGCGCATCACCCGTGTACCGCTGATCCGATCCACGCCCCCACGACCAGCAGGCAGGCGAACAGTTCGACCAGGACGCTCGTCCCGAGCGCCCGCATCACATACCGGGTCGACGCCCACGCCTCGCCGTGGCCGCCGAGCCGCCGCCGTTCCACTCCGTAGATCCCGGCGACGAAGCCCAGGACCGCGCCGAGCAGCGGTACGAGGAAGAATCCCGCGATCCCGGCCGACCCGGCCACGAGGAAGGCGCGGCGGGTGATGCCCGCGCCCCTCGGCCGCCGGGGCGGCAGCAGCCAGATGACGGCCTGGTTCAGCAGCAGCACACCCGTGGCGCCGGCCAGTACGGCCCAGGCGAGGGTGGTCCGCGTGGTCATCGACCACCAGAGGACGCCGGCCCAGACGATCGGCGGTCCGGGTACGCCCGGGGTCACCACGCCGAGCAGGCCGAGCAGCATCACCAGGCCGACCAGGAGCAGCTGCCACGTCCCCATGGACCAAGGTTGCCGGAAGCCGTCCGGCACCGCTTCCGGACGATTGCGGCCAGTGTGGCCGATAGTCTCCGCTAGTCTCCGCCCCGTGACGAGGCGCAGGTCAGTGCCCGTCCGTCCAGCCGCGCTCCGCCGCGTGGCGGCCCAGCTGGAGCCGTGTGGTGACCCCGGCCAGCTCCATCAGCCGCTTGACCCGCCGCTGCACCGTGCGCAGCCCCAGCCCGAGCTGTCTGGCCACGCTGGTGTCGGTCAGCCCGATGAGCAGCAGGGAGAGCACCTCCAGGTCGACGGCGTCCGGACCCTCGGCGGGGTCCTCGCCCGTGCGGCCCCGTACGGGCAGCGCCCGCTGCCACACGTCCTCGAAGAGGTCGGTGAGGGAGGCGAGCAGCTCGCCGGGGCGGACCAGCAGGGCGGCGGGTTCCCCGGCCCCGTCGGCCCGTGGGGACAGCGACACCAGCGCGACCGCGCGGTCGGTGAGGACGAACTCGGCGGGCACCCGTCCGACGGCCCGCACCCGCACGCCGTGCCCGCCGGGACCCGGCGGACGGCCGCCCCGCGCGCCGCTTTCCACAACGGCGCGCTCCGGTACGCCGTTGACCGCGTCACCCGTAGTGGGCCACGATCTGTGCGCCATCAGCGTGCAAATCTCGCGGGTGGCGGCGAGCCGCAAGCGCGACAGACGTTCGGTAATGGCGGGTGAACCGGTCACCAGTTCCACCGTGCCGTCACCGACGGGCCGTTCCGTCAGCTGCTCGCACCGCACTGTCTCCCGGACGGCGTCCAGACCTATGCCACTGAGCACACGACATCCCTCCCCGCGACCGTGTTTCGACTGCGGACATCATCCCTGTGGGCGGTTCCTTCGTGCACTCTTCCCGAATGCCCCGAGGTGTGGACAATAAGGGCATGAGTCAGCAGGGGGAACAACGCTCCGGCCAAGAGGACGCTTGGTGGGGCGAGTTGTACGACAAGAACCAGCCCGACACCGGCTCCGCCGTCGGGGACGACAGTCTCGACGAGCGCTTCACCTCCGTCGCCGCGGTGGTGCGCGCGGACCCGGGGTCCGTACCCGAGCCGGAACCGGCCGGGACGGCGGCACGGCCGACGAGGGAGCGCGGCGGTGACGGGCCGCCCGGCCGGCCGGCTCCCCCCTCGGGAGGACTCCCCTCGCTGTCGATGGGCTACGGCGCCCCGCACACCCGCGGCCTGCCGGGGCCTCCCGAACTCCACTCGCCCCCGGAAGCACAGGCGCCCCCCGATGCCGAGGACCCGCCCCGGCCCCCGGCGCCGGACCGGACGCAGCGGATCACCGGGAACGGGCCGCCGCCCGATCCCCGGGGACAGGTCCCGCCGCCCCGCGCCCCCGCACCGCCGCCCCGGCTCCCCGAACCGGCGGACCCGACGGGGCCGACCGAGAAACCGCTGAAACTCCCGGAGTCGCTGCGGCCCGCGAACGTCGCGAGACCGGCGAGCGCGCCCAGGCCGGTGAACGTACGGAGGCCGACGTTCAGGCCGATGAACGCGCAGCGGCAGCCGATCAGAAGGCCACCGGCGGAAACCCAACAGCCCGGGGCGCCCCGGGAGTCGCTCCCGTCGCCGTCATCGGAGGACCCGCGGTCGGGTACGGCGCTCCCCGCGCGGGAGGCGCTCCCGCCCTCCGACCTCCCCCGGTCGGCGGAGACACCACCGCCCCCGGAGCCCGAACAGCTGTGGGAGGCACCGCTCCCACCACGGCCCCCGCAGTCACGGGAGCCTCTCTGGCCCTCGAAGTCCTCGTCGCACAGCGCACGGGAGGACGAGACGCCCGCGGCGCCGCTTCCGGAAGAAGACGGACAGCCGGAGGGCCCACCACCCGCACCGAGGTCCGAAAAACCCAGGAAGCCCAAGCAGACGCGCCACCCGCTTCCGCCGACCGCCGCACTGCAGCCGGACAAACCGGACGAGCCGGACGCTTTCCCCGACTCCCCGGAGGCGGGCGACAATGCCCGCAAGAACGGGGAGAGTTCACGACAGCCACGTGAGCAGGCCCCACGAGAACAGGCCTCACGTGAGCAGACGCCACGAGAACAGGCCCCACGTGAGCAGACGTCGCGCGACCGGGCGCCACGTGAGCAGGCCCCGCGCGACCAAGCCCCGCGCGACCAAGCCCCGCGCGAGCAGGAATCCCGCGACCGGGCGCCGGTCGAAAGGGTCGAAAGGGCAGCGCCGGTCGAAAGGGCGCCGGTCGAACAGACGCCCCGCGATTCACTCCCGACCTCCGGCTCCCAGCCACCCCGCGACACGCTCCCGGCCCCCATTCCCCGGCAGTCGCGTCAGCCGCTCTCGCCCGCCAGGTCCCCGCAGCCCCGGGACACCCCGCTGTCCTCGCGGAACTCGCGGAACGGCCGGGGCGCGCAGCCCCCGGACCCCGACGACATTCCCCCGCCGTCCCAGCCGATGCAGCCCTGGGAGACCCTCTTCTCGCCCTCCGCGCCGCCCGAGCCCCGGCGGCCCCGGCTGCCCGCGGTGCCCCGGCAGTCGCGAAAGCCGCCGCGCGTCACGGAGTTCGTGGGAGACCGCCCGCCCACCTACGACGCCGAGCCGACCGCCTGGCCCGCCGGCGACCCGAGGGACCTGACGCACGCGGTGCCGGACACCGTGCTCGACGGGGCTGCCTACGGCGCGGTGACCCTGCGCGCGGCCTCGCTGCGCGGCGACTCCGCCCGCTACCGCGGCGAGCCCCGCAGGGACGCCATGCTCACCACCCGCTTCGGGGAGGGCGACGGCGCGCTGCTGTTCGTCGCGATGGCCAGCGGCACCCGTACGGCGGGCCAGGCGCACCGCGCGGCGCGGGACATCTGCGCCTGGCTGGGCGGCGCCGTGGGGCGCAGCCACGCCCGGCTGGCCGACGACATCCGCGGCGGCCGCCGCGGCGAGCTGAAGTCCGGGCTGCACCGGCTCACCGACCGCTCGTACGGGCGGCTGCGCGCCCGCGCCGCCGAACTGGGCCTGCTCCCCGAGGAGTACACCGCCGCCGTGCGCTGCCTCCTGCTGACCGCCGACCCCGGCTGCCGCACGCGCGTGTTCTTCGGCGTCGGCGCGGGCGGCCTCTTCCGGCTCAGGGAGAACGCCTGGCAGGACCTCGACCCGGAGCCGGGCGGGACGGAGACGCCGGGCGAACCGGTCGTCGGCTACGGCCCGGCGCCCGAGGACCGGATGACCATCGACTTGGGCATCCCCACCCCGGGCATCACCCCGGCCGTGGAACCGCCCGAGGTACCGGGTGAGCCGTTCCGCTTCCGCGCGTCGGTCGCCCGGCCCGGCGACACGCTGCTGCTGTGCAGCGCCGGGCTCGCGGAGCCGCTGCGGGGCGAACCGGAGCTGGGGCGCGAGCTCGCCCGGCGGTGGACCGGTGGCGAGCCGCCCGGACTGGCGGCCTTCCTCGGTGACACCCAACTCCGCGTCACCGGTTACGCCGACGACCGCACGGCCTGCGCCCTCTGGGAGGCCTGACCGCCTGCGGCGGACCTGCTCCCCGCCCCGCCGCGGGCGCGAACCGGCGCGCAGTCGGGATAGCCCGCCGGAGGCCGGGGCATGCATGAACCTGAGTGGTGCGTGAGCGTGTTCGATGCCGGGGCGCCGGGGAGGGGTCGGGGCAGGGAAGGATGAAACGGCGGATCACGGGCTTGGCGGGCGAGGAGGACCCACCGGCGCACTCGGCGCCGTGCTTCGAAAGACGGCTCGGCCGCCGCGACCTCACCGCGGTCGGGCGCATACGGGCGGAGCTGCGCGCCCTGCTGGCGCACTGGGGCGCGCCGGGGCGGGCGGCGACCGCGGAGCTGCTGACGAGCGAGCTGGTCACCAACGCCCTGGTGCACACCGACGGGGGAGCGGTGGTGCGGGCCGTGCTCACCGGCGGCGCGGGCGCGTGGGCCAAGGGCCTGCTGCGCGTCGAGGTGCGCGACTTCGTCGCGAGACGCCCGGCCCTGCGCGACGGGGGCACCGGGACCGACGCCGGGATCGATGACGGGACCGACGGCGACCTGGAGCAGGTCGCGACGTCCGGGCGCGGCCTGCTGCTCGTGCACACCCTCGCGGACGGCTGGGGGGTGCGCCCGCACGGCGTGGGCAAGACGGTCTGGTTCGAGCTGGACGCGCAAGAGCCCTGAACCGCCGCACGGCCGGTTCAGGGCTCTTGGTCGTCAGCCGAACTGTCGCTCGATCTGGGCGAGTTTGGCCTCCAGCGAGTCGAGTCGCGGAATGGCCTGGGTGTCGTCCTCCGCGGTGAGGTCGATCGGGTCAGGGCCGCTCACCGCCTGGAGCGGACGGGCACGTACGGGGAGCTGCCCCTCGGGAGCTATGGAAGGCTCCGCGCCGAGTTGCGGCGGCTGCGCCGCGGCGGGGACGGCGGGCCCGGTGGTCACTTCCACCTGCCGCCCTCGGGCGCGTCCCCAGACGCGGTGCTGCCGGTTGTACGCCTTGATGCGGGCCCGCTCCAGCTTGCCCGCCTCGCGGCGCCGGACCCGGTCCCGCTCCATCTGCCGCTTGTCCTCGCGGACCTCCTCGACTGCCTCGTCCAGCGTGCGCACGCCCTCCAGGAGCATCAACGACCATGCTCCGAAGGTCTCGCGGGGAGCGCGCAGCCACCGGACTATGCGGATCTGGGGCAGTGGGCGGGGTACGAGTCCCTGCTCGCGGAGGGCTGCCCGGCGGGTCTGCTTGAGCGCGCGGTCGAAGAGCACCGCGGCCGACAGGGACATGCCCGCGAAGAACTGCGGGGCGCCCGCGTGGTCCATCCCCCGTGGTGCGTGCACCCAGTTGAACCAGGCCGCCGCACCCGCGAAGGTCCACACCAGCATCCGGGAGCCGAGCGCGGCGTCGCCGTGGCTGGCCTCGCGCACGGCGAGCACCGAGCAGAACATGGCGGCGCCGTCGAGACCGAAGGGCACCAGGTACTCCCAGCCGCCCGACAGCCCCAGGTTCTGCACCCCGAAGCCCACCAGCCCGTGGAAGGAGAGCGCGGCGGCCACGGCGGCGCAGCAGAAGAGCAGCAGGTACGAGGCGCTTCCGTAGATGGCCTCCTTGCGGCGCCTGCGCTCCTCGGTGCGTTCCCAGGAGTCGGTGGGCGCCCCCGTGTCGTCCACACCCCCGTGCTTGCCACGCGCGAGCACCGTCACCGCCACCACGGCACCGGCGAGCGCCACGACGCTGGGGATCATCCAATTCAGCGGTATATCGGTCACTCTCATGTCGCGTCCCTTGCATAGCTGTACGGCCTTTCGCGCGCCATCCTGACGGAACCGGACCGTTCGCCAAAGGGTTTCAGGGCAACTGCCCGCCAACGGACCCGAAGGGCATACAGATAGGTGTGGGGTAATTCGAACTCCACTCAAGAGAAAGAGAATTGAGTTCGATTTGCACCACTCGATCGAGTGGTGTGAAGCCCATTAGCTTGTGGTCATACGTTCTACGCTTACCGCGTCACCGGTACGGGGGCGGGTGAGGCAGGTGTCATCGGGGCGCGGCGTGCAGAAGAGGCGGCAGCTCGCCCGGTCGCGGTCACCCGGCCGTCGCCTGCCGGCGGCGGTTCCACGGCATCGCATCGCGATCGTTTACAGGCAAGCCTTACCTTACCCGGATGGATCGGGGTTTGAACTGTCAGAACGGACGCCTATGGTTCGGATGGACACAGGAGGACCCCACATGGAGCAGGGCAGACCGCACAGCGCCGTAGCACGGCCCGTTCCCGGCGCACCCGGACGGGACACCGCGTCGGCCGCGTACCGTACGCAGGGCGACGGCCACGTCCGCGGTGAGCACATCCATAGCCAGGAGACCTACGGCGAAGAGGCGTACGGGACCCCGGCCGCGCCGTCCGCTCCCGTCCGCCGCGTGCCGCAGCGCTATTCGGTGCGCGGCCAGATCCTCGACGCCCTGCGCACGGCCCTGCTGAGCGGTGAGCTGATACCCGGTGAGGTCTACTCCGGGCCCGCGCTCGGCGAGCGTTTCGGCGTCTCCGCGACGCCCGTGCGCGAGGCGATGCAGCAGCTGGCCCTGGAAGGCGCCGTCGAGGTCGTCCCCAACCGGGGCTTCCGCGTCACCAGCCGCACCCCGCGCGACCTCGCCGAGCTCGCCGAGGTCCGCGCCCTCCTCGAAGTCCCGGCCGTGCTGCGGCTGGCCCGCACGGCACCGGCGGCGCGCTGGTCCGAACTGCGGCCGCTCGCCGAGGCGGCGACCGCCGTCGCGGCGACCGGCGACCGGGCCCGCTACGCCGAGGCCGACCGCGCCTTCCACCGCGCACTGCTCGGCCTCGCGGGCAACCGGCAGCTGGTCACGGTCGCCGACGAACTGCACCGCCGCGCGCAGTGGCCCGCCGTCCAGGGGGCCGCGGCCCGCGCCGCCGGCCTCATGGCCGACGCGGCCGAACACCTGACCCTGCTGGACGCCTTGGCGGCGGGCGACCTGGAACGGGTCGAGTCCCTGATCGCCGGCCACTTCACCGGGGCGCGCTGAGCCCCGTCCCGCCGAAGGGCCCGACCCGGCCCGGCCCGACTCGGCCCCGTGCCGGGCGCGCCGCGAGATGCCGGTCGGCAGGGTCCGGTCGGCAAGTCCGGTCAGTCCGGCGCCGTCGTCGAGGACAGGCGGTCGGCCAGCCACGCCGGGACGCCGCCCAGCAGCCGCACCAGCCGACGGGCCTCCTCGCGCAGCCGGGCCGCCTCGTCCGCGTCGGGCAGGACGGCGGCCAGCGAGGCGAGCGCGGGGGCGATGCCGACCAGATAGCCCAGCTCTTCCCGTATGCGAAGCGACTCCGCGAACCCGTAGCGGGCCTCGGCGAGCTTTCCGTCGTGCTCCGCCATGGCCGCCACGTGCCGCCAGGTGAAGGACAGCAGCAGCCGCTGGCCGTGCGCCGTCGCCCCGGCGTGGGCGCGCTGGAAGGCGGCCGTGGCGTCGGACGGGTTGTCCGACAGGTGCTGGGCGATCAGCCCCCGCCGGAAGTGCAGCAGTGGCCGCGTCGGCGAGCCGGGGGCGAGCAGCGCCGCCGCCCGGCCGAGCGCCGAGCGGGCCTCGTCCGCCCGGTCCCGTACGCCCAAAAGGGTGGCCGCGTACGCGAGATGACCCCGCTCGCAGGCCGCCGCGCCCCGCTCCTCGTCGTCCGAGGCGAGCGCCTCCGCCGAGCGCAGCGCGTCCTCCGCGGGACCCCAGCCCTCCGCCGTGAACATGCACCGCTCGACCAGCACCGCCGTCCGGCGCAGCGCCGCGCCGGGCTCCTCCGCGGCGTACGGCGCGAGCAGCGCCGCGGCGTCGTCCCAGCAGGCGCGCGACCGCAGGCGCCACACGGCTCGTTCGAGTGGATCATCCCCCTGCGGGTCCGGCCCCTGCGGTCCCCTTGGCTCCTCCGACAACCCAGAATTCCGCATGGCGGTGTCCGCCACAGTGCCCTCCCCAAGCGCGCCGTCGAGCTGGAAGCCGTGCTCCGAATCTCAGCACGAAGACCCGGACGCGGCCAAGGGTCAGGTGTGAAGCAATTCACAAAGTTGCGCCGACTTCCAGCGGTAGTCGCACATTACCGGAGAGTGAGCAGCCTTATGAGCGGCGGGGTGCTCATGTGGTATGTGAGGAACTCCTGGAGGGCGCGCGGAAAATGCCTCGATCCGGTGGCGCGCGACTGGCAGGATGGCCGCGCGCCACCGACCGCCGCCCCGCGCGGAGCGGACGGCGCGAAGAAGCGACGCGAAGAAGCGGCGCGAAGAAGCGACGCGAAGACGGCGACGCGAAGAAGCAACGCGAAGAAGTCCCACGGGCCCGACGGGTCCGACAGACCCACAGGAGACCCGGAACATGCGCCGACGCCTCGGAAACCTCCAGCGCCCTGACCGGACGACCGTTCCCGAGGACTTCTTCGCACATGCACACCACCCGTACTCGTACTCAGCACACCCGGAACCCCGCGAGTGACGCCCGCCGCCGCACGCTGAACATCGGCGTCCTGGCACACGTCGACGCGGGCAAGACCAGCCTCACCGAGCGCCTCCTCTTCGACGCCGGCGCCCTCGACCGGCTCGGCAGCGTCGACGCGGGCAGCACCCTCACCGACAGCGGTGAACTGGAGCGCCGCCGCGGCATCACCATCCGTACCGCCGTCGCCCCGTTCCGGGTCGGCGACCGCCGCGTCAACCTCATCGACACGCCCGGCCACAGCGACTTCATCGCCGAGGTCGAGCGCGCCCTCGGCGTGCTCGACGGGGCCGTACTCGTCCTGTCCGCCGTCGAGGGTGTGCAGGCGCAAACGCGCGTCCTGATGAAGACGCTGCGACGACTGCGGCTGCCGACGCTGCTCTTCGTCAACAAGACCGACCGCCCCGGGGCCCGCGAAGCCGGGACGCTGGACGGCATCCGCCGTCGGCTGACCCCCGCCGTCGTGCCGATGGGCACCGTCCACGGCATCGGCACGCCCACCGCCCGCGCGGTCCCGTACCCCCGCACCGGCCCGGCCTTCCGCGACACGGCCTGCGAGGCGCTCGCCGAGGCCGACGACGCGCTGCTCGCCCGCTTCGTGGACGGACCGCCGCCCGGTGCGCGGGAGTTGGGCGACCTGATCGCCGACCGGACCGGGCGCGGCCTGCTCCATCCCGTCTACTTCGGCTCGGCGCTCTCCGGCGACGGGGTCGCGGCGCTCGTCGACGGCATCGTGACGTACATCCCGGAGCGGCCGGCCGGGGACGCGGGGCCCACCGGTACGGTCTTCGCCGTCGAACGCGGCCCGGCCGGGGAGAAGACCGCGTATCTACGGCTCTTCTCCGGCGAATTGACGGAACGTCAACGCATCACGCTGCACCGGCGCACGGCGGACGGGGCGCCGGACGAGCACTCCGGCCGGATCACCTCCCTCGACACGGTCGGCGGCGGCCGCGGCCTCACGGCGGGCGACATCGCCAGGGTCCGCGGACTGCCCCACGTCCGCGTCGGCGACCGGCTCGGGGGCGCGACCGGCGACCGCGCGCCGCACTTCGCGCCGCATCGCGCACCGCACTTCGCGGCGCCGACCCTGGAGACGGTCGTCCGGCCCGTACGCCCCGGTGACGCGGCCCGGCTGCACTCCGCGCTCGCCGCCCTCGCCGACCAGGACCCGCTCATCGCCACCCGTACCCTGCCCGACGGCGGCGGCATCTCCGTGCTCCTCTACGGCGAGGTGCAGAAGGAGATCATCGCGGCGACGCTCGCCGAGGAGTTCGGCGTCGACGCGCTCTTCGAGCCGAGCAGCACCGTCCACCGGGAGCGCCCGTCCGGCACCGGCGAGGCGGACGAGGGCATCGAACGCCACGGCGGCCAGCTGTTCTGGGCGACGGTCGGCCTGCGCGTCGAACCCGGCCCGCCCGGCTCCGGCACGGTCTTCCGCCGCGAGACCGAACTCGGCGCCCTCCCCCTCGCCTTCGACCGGGCCATCGAGGACACCGTCCACCGCACCCTCGCCCAGGGCCTGTACGGCTGGCCGGTCACCGACTGCGCCGTCACCCTCACCCGCTCCGGCTACGCCAGCCCCGTGAGCACCGCGGCGGACTTCCGCAACCTGACCCCGCTGGTCCTGATGGCGGCGCTGGCGGAGGCGGGCACGCGGGTGTACGAGCCGTGCCACGCCTACGAGTTGGAGGTGCCGCCGGACGTCCTGAGCGCGGTGAGCGGCGCGCTCGCGGCGGCGGGCGCCGAGTTCCACGACACGGTGGCCGGGCCGACGGCGTGCGTCTTCAAGGGCGTCGTCCCGGCGGCCCGGGTGCGCGACCTCGAACGGCGCCTGCCCGCGCTGGGCCGCGGCGAGGCGGTCTGGTGGTCGACCCCGTCCGCCGACCGGCCCTGCGCGGGCCCGCCGCCGCGCCGGGTCCGCACGGACGGGAACCCGCTGAACAGGGCGGAGTACCTGCGGCACCTGTCGGCGGTGCGGCAATGACGGCCTTGGTGCCCGGTCGGGCGCCCCGGGGTGCGACGGGCGCGACGCGGGCCGAGAATGGGGCCGTCAAGCGTCCCCGCACCCCGGGTAGCCCATGAGCCAGGCGCAAGGATGGCCGAACAGGTCACAGCAGTCACCCCCCGTCCCACCGCCGGCCCCCGGCCCCGCCCCCGTCCCACCGCCGGCCCCCGGCCCCGCCCCCGTCACCGGGGCGCGGCCCGGCCTGTGGTGGCGGTGCCTGCTCGGGGGAGCGGCGCTGTGGATCCTCGCCATCGTCGTCACGTACACCACGCAGAACACCAACCTGCTGCCGACGCTCATCCTGCTCGGCAGCTTCCTGGTGCCCGGCTGCTTCACCCTGTGGGCCCACGAGAAGTACGGCAAGGTCCTCGGCGCACACCTGCTGATCAGCTGCTTCGTCGTCGGCGGGATCCTCGGCGTCCTCGGCGCGTCCGTCCTGGAGTACTACCTGCTCCACCCCTCGGTGCTGCTCTTCGTCGGCGTGGGCCTGATCGAGGAGGCCGTGAAGGCCGCGGCGCTGATGTTCGTCCTGCGCCGCTACCCCCAAGTACGGGGCCTGCGCGCCGGGTTGGTGCTCGGCGCCGCGGTCGGCTTCGGCTTCGCGGCCTTCGAGAGCTCCGGTTACGCCTTCAACGCCCTCCTCACCCTCCACGGACTGTCCCTGCGCGACCTCGTCGAGACGGAGATCCTGCGCGGCGTCCTCGCCCCGTTCGGGCACGGACTGTGGACGGCCATCCTCGGCGCCGCCCTCCTCACCGACCGCCGCGACGGCCGCTTCCGGTTCACCGGCCGGGTCGTCGCGACGTACGTCGGCGTCTCGCTGCTGCACGCCCTCTGGGACTCGGTCAACGGCATCGCCGTCTGGGTGGTGTACGCGCTGACGGCCAGCACCCAGCAGCGGACGCTCTTCGCGAACGGCTACATCCCGCACCCCACCGGTGAACAGAAACATCTCTACACGGTGTTCTCCGACGGCGGGCTGATCATCGTCGCCCTGCTGGGGCTGTCCTGGTTGCTGCCGCTGACGCGGCGGGCGGGGCGGGGCGACCCGTAGGGGGGGCAGCGGCTCATCGGCTCCTGGCCGCCACGGCTTCGACGAAGCGCTTCAACCCCTGCGGGTTGTCCTGGAGGAACAGGTTGGGCTCGATGAGTTCCAGCTCCATGACCAGGGGTTCCCCGGCCTCGCCGAGCGCGAGGTCCACCCGGGCGTACAGCGGGACCTCCGACGACGGAACCGCCGCCAAGGCCTCCCGCGCCGTACGGATCTCCCGCTCGGTCGGCCGGTACGGGGCGACGCCGGGGTGTGCCTCTTTGTCGTTGTCGATGACTCCGGGCTCGGTCAATACCGGCTCCTTCCGGATCGCGTGACTGAAGGTGCCGGAGAGAAAGACCAGCGCGCGCTCGCCCTCCTCCACGCGCCGCATGTACGGCTGGACCATCACCGTACGGCCCTCGTCGAGCAGCATCCGGGCATGGCGTACGGCGTCCGCGTGCCGACCGGGCTCATAACGCGCGGTATCGCGCGCACCCCCGGAGATCGCGGGCTTGACCACCACTCCGTCGGGCCCGACGAAATCCTCGTCGCCGTACGGTTGTCCGCCCGGCTCGATGAACCGCGTCGGCACGACGGGAACTCCACGCCCGGCGAGCTCCAGCAGATAACGCTTGTCGCTGTTCCAGCGCACCACGGGCGCCGGATTCCACAACCGGGTGACGCGGGCCGTCGCATCCACCCACTCCAGGAATTCGCCGGGCCGCACCACGTAATCCCAGGCCGACCGGATCACCACCAGATCGAACGCGTCCCACGACACGGCGTCCGCGTCCCAGGTGACCGCTTCCGCAGCGAATCCGCGGGCCCGCAACGCGTCCACGACCAACGGGAGATCCGCATCCCCCGCGACCCCGATACCACTGGTCACAACCGCGATCCGCACAGCGCTCATGTCTTTCTCCTGTCCTCGCACGCGGGGACTCTTTCACATGGGTGCGCTGGGGCGGCCCGGCCCGTAAAACTCCAGGCACGGCTCCTCCCTTGGATACGCTGGTGGAGCACCCCCCCCAGGAGGATCCCGATGAACCCGCAGCACTTCGAACTGCTGGAAGAGGCCCGACGCGCGCTCCCCGACGGTTTCAAGACGGAGCTGTCCGGCGACCTCCTGATCGTGCAAGCGTCCCCCTCCGCGATCCATCAACTCAACCTCAGCAAGATCAGGAAGCAGTTCGACCCTTACGTCCCGGAGGGGTACATCGACACCGGCAACACGGATCTCGTGTCTCCTCAGACCGCGAAGGTCCGGAACCCGGATCTCACCTACCTGCCCGAGGAGCAGATGGACACCGCGGAGAGCAGCATCGGAGCGGAGCACGCCCTGATCGCCGTGGAGATCGTCTCCCCCTCCAACCCGGAGAACGACTGGGTGGGGAAGCTCCGGGACTACCCGCTCATGGGTATCCCGCTGTATCTCATCGTCGATGCCCGGCAGAAGACGGTGACGCTGTTCAGCGAGCCCGAGAGCGGCCGCTACCGGCTCCGCGAAGAGGCCGCGTTCGGCGAGACCGTCCACATCCCCGAACCCTTCGGCTTCACCCTCGACACCGGTGCTCTCCGGCCTTACTAACCGGGCTTTGCGGCAAGGGCCGCACTGACCCGTGGCGCAGGCGCAGTCTGACGTCACGTCACTTCTCTGGCTGCGGACTCTCCTCGCCGCTACCGTCGGATCCCACCTGGCGTGAACACACGGGGGAGGCATCGGCTGTGCTCGCTTACGTTGCGCCGCTGTGGATCGGCGGGGTGGCGTGCCTGGTCGCCGCCGCCGTCGGGAATCCGGTGAAACTGGGCGGAGCGGAGATCCCGGCGATCCCGACGACTGCCGCACGGTGGACAGTCGCGCTCATCGGAGTGGCGGCGATCGTGCTGGGGACGGTGCTGTTCCGGCACGAGGGATCGCCGTCGGACGGGGGCTCGTCGGGAGGCGGTTCGGTGGGCGGTGGTTCGGTGGGTGGGGCGGGTCCGCTGCCGCCGCCGGTCCGTACGTCGCCCCCGGTTGTTCATCCGCCGGCCCCCCCGCGCACCCCGCCCACCGAGCCGCCCACCACGGACCCCGCGCCCCCGACGGCCCCTCCTGCCGTACGCGTCCGGTGGCACGGGACGCTGACGCTGGACGACGGGAGCGCGAACGGGATGCCGACGACGGGCTGGTCCCTGGACCCCGTCCCGCCGCAACGGGCACCCCTGGGCGACCTCGGACTCGCCTGCCAACTCAGCTGCGCACCGGGTCAACTCGTCAGCAACACGATCGTCGTCTGGACCGGTTCGACCCCACCGAAGCGGCAACAGTGCGTGGACCTCCTCAACACGCACCCGGGACAACGGACGGCGGACGTCCCGGCAGGCTCCCTGGCCTGCTTCGGCACCGAGGCCGGCCGCGTCGGCTTCCTCAAGTCGGGCGGCGGGGGGAGGAGCGGCCGACAGAGCCTGGACGTAACAGTGTGGGAGCTGCCGCCTTGATCTGTCGATCAGCCGGTGGCGCCATCGTGGAGCGGGTGTTGGAGGTCCGGGAGGCGAGGAAGCGCAGGGCTCGGGGAAGGGGGCAGGGTTCGGCGGTCATGACCATGAGCTGCTGGTCGGGTTCGGTGGTGCGGGCGAGGACCTCCCGGTTCGGAGTCGGGTCGCTGACAAGGGGGCGACGTATCCGCAGCCTCGACCACACGTTGTTGGCCGGGGCCACGGGATCACCCCGCATGCGCGGGGACCACATGGTGGTCTCGCCTGCCATGGGGGTCTCCTCGGGACCACCCCCGCATGCGCGGGGACCACCACGGCCCGACCAGCCGCTTTACCTTGCGGGAGACCCGTTTTTACTCACTGCAGCAGATTCCGGCATCACTACCATTTAGTACCTTTCGTCGCAAAGCTCAAGCCAACCCTCTCGCCGCACGCTACCGCCCCCCGAAGCGCCGTCGCTTGGACGCCTTGCTCCAGCCCTGGCGCGGCGGGGGCGGCTGAGCCAGGGCGTGCTTCGGGGGGATCGCAGGGGAAGGGCGGCGGAGGAGGGTCAAGCCCTCGTGGTCGGTGGGGTGCCAGGCGTGGGCGTGGGTGTGGAAGGTGTAACCCTGCTCGTTGTCGGCCTGGTGGACGAGCAGGGCGCGCCCCTGGCCCGAGTATTGGCGGATCTCCGCCCACAGGATGTCGCGTACACGGGCCGATGGGGAGCCCAGGAAGACCCCGGGGGAGATCTCCAGGAGCCAGCGGGTGAGGAAACCGCGAAGACCTGCAGGGCAGTTGGCGAGGATGATGACGGTCACCAGATCGGCTCGTCCCCGTAGTTGCGGCCGCTCTCGACGTGGATGCCGCCGTCCGACTGCAAGGTCATGCGGTCTTGGCCGACCGCAGCGTCATGAGTGTCGTTGTAGCCGAGCAGATTCTTGATGTCCTGGACGCAGCGGTTGAGCAGACCGGTTTCGTTGATGCGATCCCGCAGGGCCCTGCGCGTGCGCGACGCGACCTCTTCCTCGCCCTCGGCTGCCGCGTCGAATGCCGCTGGGATCGCCACATCGGTCTTGTACAGGTCTGCTACGTCCAGGACGAAGGACCGCTCGTGACCGGAGTGGACGAAGCCCAGCGCGGGTGAGCAGCCGAGTGCCGAGACGACGGCGTGTGCGATGCCGTACATGCACTGCGCAGCCGCTGTGACGCCTTGGTTCGGGGCATCCCCGGCCGAGAAGTCGTCGCGGTGGTATTCGCGGCGCCGCCAAGGAACGCCCGTACGGGCGGATTCACGGCGATAGCATTCCTTGAGACGTCGGCCCTCCATGAGCAGGAGTTCCTGCCGGGTGCGGCCGACGGGGTCCTCGTCGGGGAAACGCAGGCGGTACATGGCTCGGGCCACGTCCAGCCGGGTGCGGCGGTTCGCCCACGCCGTGGCCTGCGCTTCGGCCAGGCCGGAGGAACGGGTCAGCGCGCGCCCGCCCGCGTAGAAGCGCACACCGTGCTCACCGACCCATGCCACTCCGGCCCCGCACTCCCCGAGGACCGACATGGCCTGATGTGTCACGCGGGTGCCTGGGCCGAGAAGCAGGGTGCCGATGGTGGCGGACGGGATGTGGGTCACCCCGTCCGTGTCCGTGGCGGTGATGGCGTTGTCGTCGCGGTGCACGGTGCACCGTTCGAGGTAGATGAAGGAGATCCGGTCCCCGACCCTGGTGAGTTCCCGGGGTGACGAGGTGCCCCGGCGGCCGACGGTGCTCACGCCCCCCTCGCCGGGGCGAGCGTCATCAGGCCGCAGCCGTACGCCTTCGCCTTGCCCAGGCCGTGGGTGAGGGTACGGCGGAAGGCGGTGGGGTCGGTGACCCGCAGCCGACCGTCGAAGGTGACCTGAGTGAAGCGGACGTCATGCCCGGAACGGCCTGCCGGAGGCCGAATGAACCGGAGCGGACGCTTGTCCCGCACGATCAGTTCGTATTCGTCACCGTATTCCGTCAACTGGCGGTCCACAGGCTTCTGCACCACTTCGAAGCCCGCTCTTTCCTGCCGGTCCAGCAGCCACTTCAATTGGTGCCGGGGCGTTTGGTGCGCGGCCCGTTTCGTGGGGGCCCCGGGCTTGTCCTTCTCTCTACTGATGTGATGTATGGGGTTGGCCGTGAGACGGAACCCCCAGGTGTCCCCGGCTGCCAGAGCGTTGAGGAATTCGGCGTAGGCGAAAGTTGTCCAGCCCGGGGTCTCCAGGGTTGGCCAGCCGGCCTGTTCCACCAAGTGCGTGAGGTCGGGGCGGGCGGGGCTGACGATGAAGAGTTTCATGTCGGCGTGGTGATCGCCGTCGACGCGCCACAGGACCCGGGGCCCCTGACCGTCCCGAGCCGGGAGCTCGGGGAATGCCATGTTCACGGCACCGTGCAGCAGGTGGGGCGAGCCGAGCAGCCTACGGGCCTCGGAGCGAGCGGTGTTGATACGGAAGCGGGTCAGGTACATCAGCTGGACCTCGAGGGCGTGACAGGCGGCTCGGGGGCGTCGGTAGAGCCGGAGGCAACCGGCGCGGCACGGGCGAATACGCTGGTCGGGTCGTGGGGCGGTGTCGGGGTGGACCTTCCGCGAACACCGCGCAGCGCGTACCGGCGGTGGCGCGGGTCGAAGCTGAGCGGTGCGTCGCGAAGCGAGAAGTCGGGGATCTCGTCGGGCAGGCACTCGATCAGAAGATCCAGCTCTTCGCGCCCTGTCGGCAAAACGCGCTTTCTGGCGTACTTCGACACCTGCCACTCGGCGTCGCGCAGGGCATCCTCCAGAGGTGACTCAAGAGGCGGCCCCATGTCGATCTGCTGTGAAGGAGGGCAGGATCGGCGACCGAGATACGGCAGGAACCGGGGCTCCAGCAGCGCCTCGTACAGCCGCTGGAGCAACCGCGCGTCGCCCTCCACGCCCGCCACGAACACCGCGTCCGCGAGATAGAAGCGCTCCGACAGAGGCATGGCTTTGCCCGAATCGGCGTGGTGTGCTGTCTGGAAGTCACGCAGCCGCGAGCCCGGTTGATCGATGCGCACGCCGAACCTCAGGGCCGCCAGGTCCGAGAGGTCGGCTTCCCGAGTGCGGCCCAGGGCGGCGGCGAGGAGGCCGATCACACCGCTCTTCGTCGGGGCGTTCTCGGTGCTGCGCCGGGCGAAGCGGGCCGCGGAACCCCAGGACTGGAGAGGTCCCGCGAGCCGTAGCAGAAGCACGCTCATGCGCCGGACCCCAGCCGTTCGGCGACGGCGGCCTCCACGTCCTTCACCAGCTCCGCCAGTGTCACCTCGGTGCCCAGGCTCTCGAGTGCCTTCGTCTCCTCGCCGACGCGGACGACCCAGCTCGGCTCGTTCGCTGCCACCCCGTACTTCTTCTCGAGGTCCGCAACATGGCGGACCAGGTGCTTGCAGCTGTTCCGCAGGAACCCGCCCGACTCACCCGCCCTCACCGGCTCCTCGAAGGCACCGACGAAACTGATCGGACGTCGTGTGCGCAGCTTGACGATCACCGCGGCCGGCAGCGTGTGGTTGCCGAAAGTGTTGATCTTTCCGGTCGGGAGCGAGGTGACGAAACCTTCGAGGAACGCACCCACCGCCTTCTGCACCGGCGTCGTCGGTGACTGATCATCCCTCAGCCCCGCGCCGAGGTTCCGGTGGAGCTCATCGACATCCACGGCGGCATAGCGGTACAGCGTCGCGGAGTTGAAGTCGATCGAGCCGATCATCCCGGCCCCCGACTCGGCGTCGGTGTTCTTGTCGTCCACCGCGGTGTAGTAGTCGGACTCGGTCTCCGACATGTGCACACTGATCGCATGCGCGACCTGCGTTGCCGCTTCCACATTGAGGTCGGTGGAGTCGGCGACCATACGGCCGAAGAGCGCGATGTCGACCGAATGCCGGGTGTCGGCGGCCTGTCGCGCCCTGGTTTTGTTCTCCTTGGCCGCCAGGTAGTTCTTCAACGCCTTGACGTCGCCCTCAGGGCTGCCTTCCAGAGCCAGCGCAGCCAGCGCGTCGAGCTGCCGCCTGCTGAGGAACATCAGGTAGGACGATTCCGGAGCCGCTTCGCCGCCCCCGTCCGTATCGGCCGGATCCCCCTTCGACTTCCTCTTCGGCGTCTCGATCCTGGAGCCGGTCGCGGCCCGCATGGTCTCGGCGGCCAGTTCGATCGCCACGGACGGTGCCAGCGCCGGATCCCGTTCGATGATGCGCTCGGCCAATGCCTCGGCCACCTTCTTCGTCCGCACTCCCAATTCGGAAGCGGGCAAGAGCTCTTTGAAGGTCTCCCGCGTGGCACGCTTCCATGCCTGACTGGAGACTCGCGCCCGCCGTACGCCGCCGTACAGGGCCGATTTGGGGCTCCCGGTGTCATCACGATTCAAGTTGCTCGGCGGGACGGTCTGAAGGATGTGGATATCGAGGATGGTTCGCGTCACTGAGAGTTCCATTCCTGGCCGGGCCGACAGGTGAAGTAGTGGTCAAGCGAAGTAGTTCAAGGGAAGACTGATGGGGCCGACGGACATATCTTCGGTCCCTGGATCCACAATTCCCCGAACGACCGGGGAGACGTGCGGGACGGTGGGAGGGAAAGCAGGAGATCAATCCCCCGGGTCGTGCATGTCGGCCCCGGATTCGTCGTGTGCGTCGGCAGACGAGGGAGGCGCTCCCGGGACTCGTATACCGGAACCGGACCGTGCGCCCTCACTGAAGGACAAGTGGAATTCGCGCCCCCACTCCCGGCGCACTTCCCCCCGCCGATTCTCGTCCTGCCAGGTACAGAGCTGGTCGGCCAGGCGTCCGTAGTCAAGGGGAATCCGTGCGTTGTGCAGCAGCACCACCATTTCACGGAGCCGGACAGCCAGTGAATCAAAGGAGTTGGCAGTGCCGACGCGTACGAAGCGTTTGCGAAGCGACTCGCTCAGTTCATCATCCGACTGAGGACCGGCCTTCCGGCCTTCCTGGTCCGTCGTGGTGACAGGATCTGTCGTACCGCTCTTCCCCCATGCCAGGCGCCGGACCGCCCGCCCGAGACTCCACTCGAACTCGTGCATATTCGCGTCCCTGACGGACTGCTGGTGGAGAGCCCAGAGGGTCACCGCAAGGTGGACCGCCTCCTCCTCTGCGGTCTCCCTTCTTTCAACCCTGCCACCCTCGTCCGCGGAGAAGAACCTGGGTGGTGCTTCGCCCCTTTCCAGGAGAGACTCGGCGCCCTGCTCTTCCCGGAGGCGGGCCAACTCCTCGAGACCGTCGATGCCCCAGGTGCCGGGGGACTCGTGTGCGCGCTGTCCAATGCCTCTCCGCAGCCGTGCCAGAGTCGCTACGGCGACCGGATCGTCCTGGCGGTACAGAGCCTGGAGCCGGCCGACGCAGCGGGCCGTGGCGCGCCCCGGGAGGGGCCGCGGCCCATGGTGATGACGGCCGGAAGAGCGGCTGTTGGACGGTCCGCCCGAGGCGGTACCTCCTGAAGGCTGCGCGTTGATGGTCATACAGATACCCCCTGGTCGTCATGGCGGGTGCCGGGCTGGGAAACGGGAAGCGGGACGGCTCCGTCTGCCGTGACACCCGCCCCCGAGGAGACCGGAACCTCCCGCTGCCCGGCGGCCAGGGGCAGGGCCCGGTTCAGCCGTCGACGGAACCACAGGTCCGCGCGGGCATCGTTGATCCAGCGCTTGCCGATGCCGGGAACATCGACGACCCGTCCCTCCGACGCGGCCGGGCCCGCGGAGTCGAGCAGACTCCGACTGAGCCGGGCGACGCGATGACGTACGTCGGTCTGCCATTGCCGTCGGGCGACCTGTGGGTCGGAGTGCCGGGCCAGGCTCTGCAGCCACCTCCGGTACGGGCCGTCGAGCACCCCGAATCCGAGATCGCGGGCGGCTGATGCGGCCGGGGAGGGGTCCGAGCCGACAGCTGCGGCCAGATTTCCCGCGAGCTGGCTCAGAGCTGCCACCGCGTTCTGCGCGTCGGCCACGGCGTCGACCGCGGTGTCCCCGTAAGTGGGGTGCTCCTGGTGGAGCAGGACCACGGGAAAGACCACGGAGTCGTCCACGATCTCGTCCACGACGGATTGCTGAGTGCCGTACACGGCCCCGATGGTCCGCACGCGGATCAGCGTGAGCGGATCGAGTTCCCCTTCCGTGGTGAGCATCGAGAACCAGGCGACGACACCGGAGGGACGAGTGCGGGGTGCTTCCCCGCCGCCTGCGTCATCCGTGGCCGAACGCCGGGCGGGGAGGAGAGCCGCCAGCCCACGCCAGGCTGCCCGGCTCGGGTCGTGCTGTTGCGGCATGTAGACCGTTGGACGCCCCTGCTTCTTCTCCTGGGTGGGGCTGCGCCGCCAAGCCGACATGGGTTCCAGATTCCAGGGCGCGTGCAGATTGAGCGGGTCACCGTAACCGAGGACGACCCCGGTCACAGCGCCGTCCTTGGTGTGGAGGCGGATGCGCCGGGACTGCCACGTATAGAGATCACGCAGACCACCGGGCCTACGGTCGTACGGGTCTTCCCCGGGGGCGAGGGGCTCGCGGTCCCAAGCGGGCCGGTCGTCGGCTTTTTCGCCTGGGCCGCTCGCCCACCCCACGATGCCTTCGTCGAGGGGAATCAGGTTCAGCAGCAGGGTTTCGCGCAGATTCGTGCCCTCGGCGAAAACCCCGCCCAGGTTTCCGGCGGACCCTACGCCCAGCGGGTAGACCTTTCCGTTCCTGGCCCGTTTGTCGCCCGCCATACCGGACTTGATGCCGGATGTGTCGTAGGCGTGCGCGTGCACCAGCCACCGGGCCGCTTCCGCGTAGGCCAGCCGATCCACGCCGGGGCGGCGCATGGCGAAGAACGGGTCGCCGTTCGGGACGTCGGCGACGATCCTGTTGAGCGAGGCGACCTCATCCTTCCCCGTGCGGAGGCCCGGAGTCTGGAAGAACGGTCGCTCCGGGTGCAGCAGATCGAAGCGGTGCTGGTGACGGTCGAGATAGCCGGGAACTTCGGCGAACGGATCCCGCGAGTGCCACAGCTCGCTCCACTCCTCCAGCTCCTCCGGTTTGCCGTCGAACGCGTCGTAGAGGACCGCCAACAACAGTCGGAGCAGGGCGAACTCCTGGGTGGGGACATCGCCCACGAGACGCCGGATGTGGTGAGCCTGAGCGAAGGCGTCCCGCAGGGACAGCTCCTCCGTGCTGCCGTCGAGGCGCTGGACCGGCAGCCAGGGGGAGGTGGTGAGGTCGAAGGAGGGCGGTTGGGGTAACGGGGTGTCTGCCGGTTCCAAGAGGCTCACTTCTTCCACGTTGTTGGACCCGGGCGCAGGGCGGTCACGTGGGGTTGCGTGAGCGGAGGAGCCGAGGGCGGCGTGGCTTTCCGGCGTCTGCTGGCGATCATCGGAGTCCTCTCGTGAACCGAGCCCGTTCTCAGGCACCCTGGGCGTGGGCACGTCGGCGGACGACACCCGCAGCCCGTCGGCGCTGCTGTACCTGAGAACGAAGCCTGCCAGACGGGTCTGACAATCCTCGTCGAGGACGATCAGCAACTCGCCTGCCAGCCACGGGCATTCCTTCACCTGCCAGGCGTCAACTACGAATCGCTCCAGTTCGTCGATGGTCCGGTCGATCACCCACGGTTTTTTGCAGAACTGCCAGGGCAGGGTGATTGCGCTCGCGGCGACGGCCTCGGCGGCTCGCCTGTCCGGCGGGAAGTCCGTGGGCAGGACCACACCGCCCCGACCGCCGTCGAGCCACGGGACGGTGGTCAGCCGGCCGTCGCGCAGTCGCCGCACGACCAGAACTTCCAGGCTCTCTTCGCTGTCCCGTACCTGGGCGCGGCCTGCGCGACTGTCGTCCACGTCTCCCGCGTTGCCTCCAAGCCAGCCGTACACCGGCCGCCCCGCCCGGCGGACAGGTCCGAGGAGGAACGCCTCGGCCTTCTCCCGCTTCTCCGCCAGGAGTTGCAGATGATCTGCATGAGCCTTGTCCAACTCTTCAGAGCGGGGCGTCGTACCTTCACCGTAGGCTGACTGCACCAGCGGGCTGATGTGGTCCGGCAGCACGAGCGGCGCCCCGGCGAGGTGTGGCTCCAGCACCGCGAGTGCTCGCAGCAGGGTGTACAAACCTTGATAGACAGCGCACGATCCCTGCACCGGCACGGGCTCCGCCTGCCAGCCCTCCACTCCCGTCACCAGGCAGCGGGCCTGAGCCAGTCGCGGGGGCCGACTGCGCGGATGCCGGTGCAACCGGCCCATGCGCTGGAGCAGGAGGTCGACCGGGGCCAGATCGGTGACCAGCAGATCGAAGTCCACGTCCAGCGACTGTTCGACGACCTGGCTGGCCACGACGATGTGCGGCCCGACGGGCCGGTCCCCGTCGGGGCCGAAACGCTCCCGCAGCCAGGTGTCCTTGGCAGCCCGGTCAGCGGCGAGAAAGCGGGAATGCGTGACGGTCACCGCGTCCGCCCCGAACCGCTCGCGCAGCACGTCGGCTGCCTCCAGCACCCGGTCGACGGTGTTGCGTACGACCAATGCGCAGCCACCGCCTGCCAGTTCTGTCTCCAACCGGTCGGCGAGGAGGGTGAGGTCTTCGTCCAGTCGTTCCAATGTCACTTCCGTACGGCGTCCGGAAGCGGCCGGGGGCTGGGCGGTAAGGATCGGGGATCCCGGTGCGACGGCTGTGATCAGGGGGTACGTCTCGGTGGGCACATCGTCCGCCGCCCCCGCCGACCCGGAGTAGGCGGCGGCCAGCGCCCGCCTCCGGTCCGCCGGGAGGGTCGCGGAGAGCAGCACGACCGGTACGCGGTAGGCGGCGAGCCACTCCAGGACACGGTCCAGATAGCGGCTCATATACGCGTCGTACGCGTGAACTTCATCGATGATGACGACCTTGCCCGCCACAGCCAGGTGCCGCAGTGCCAGATGGCGGCTCTTCAGCCCGGCGAACAGGACTTGGTCGATGGTCCCCACCGCGAATGACGCCAGGAGTGCCTTCTTCCGTCCGCGAAGCCACTGGTGAGCGTGCAGTCCTGCCGGCTCGGAGCAGGCGGCTCGTACGTCGCTCACCCGGTCGGAACGGTCCAGCTCGACAGCGGCGATGGCGCGGGAGCCGGATCGCAGCATGCCTGCCCAGATGTCGTTGAGCGCGGACTTGGCGTGCGCCAGGACTACCGACCGCGGGCCGTCGAGCGGCAGATGCTCCAGCCATTTCAGGAGGCGGGGGAACATGGCATCCCCCGTCGCGCGGGTCGGCAGGGCCACCAGGCATCCGCCTGCCCCCGTCCTGGCGGCCAGGATCTCCGCCGCGGCGAAAGCCGCCTCGGTCTTGCCCTCGCCCATGGGCGCCTCGATCATCAACAGCCCGGCGGCGGGCATGAGCCGGGCCATCCGTACGGCTTCGGCCTGGACCGGCCTGACTTCGGCACCGGCGGGCAGGTCGAACCGCTCGGCGAATAATGCCTCGGCCGACTGGTCGGGCTCCGTCGGCGACCAGGGCCCCGGCAGATCGAGACCCTCCCACGCCGCCCGGAGTCGACGTGCTTCACCGACCGGCCCAACGGGCTGCCAGGACGAGGGGTCGTACGGGAACAGCTCGGGCGCGCTGGCAATCCAGTCGGACAGGATAACGATCGCGGTCAGCAATACCTGGACGGTTTGCGGCAACCGCACCGCATGCCAGGCGGCGAACCGCTCGGATACGCCGGTGAGTTCGGCGAATCCTTCCAATAATTCTTCCTGCACCTTTTTCCACGCGGCTTCGCTCGCACCGGGATGCCGGAGGAGGCGGGGGCGGAGCTGAAGGTCGTGGATTTGCTGGTGCTCGGGGGGCGTCCCATGATGCCCGCCCGCCACGACGGCGAATTGCCCGGAGGCGCGCGTGCTCATTCCGTGGCGCTCGGAAAGCCATTCCTGGAGAAGCAGTTGACCGGCCAGGCCGTGTGGAGCCATTCGCCGGTCGGTGCCGTACTCCTTGGCGGAGAGCATGTCGAGACCGGCGCTTCGCATACGGTCGGCGAGGGGCTCCACCTGGCAGGCGAAGGCGGGGGTCGCCTTGCCGATGTCGTGGGCGCAGGCGAGGAAGACGACGAGACGTCGCGCGTCCTCATGCCCTTCCGGCATGGGCTCTGCTGCAAGAGCCTTGATGCTGTCCGGAACCCATTCATCCCACAGCTTTCCGGCCACCGCAGCGCTGTCGGCCATGTGCCGCCACAGCGGCAGCCAGTCGTCGGTCCGACGGTCGTGCTTGGCCCAGATAATGCGGGCGGTAGGGGAGAGGCGAGGGAAGGGCGGGCTTGAGGTGGGGGGTGCGGTGCGCGTTGGTAAATCTGGCATGGCTGTGCCCCTTGGAAATGCGGTGCGCTGGAGCGTGTGGTCCTGAAGCGATGGGCGCGCCACTACTATTACGGTACTGCTCGCGGGTAATCAAATCTCCCAGGCGAAAGGCTACTTGGCCTCTGTGGCCCTCAGTTGGATGACTTGGCGCTGGGCTGCGGACGTGAGAACTTCCGGTTGGATCGAGGGCCGCGTTGCCAAGGTGGTGGGCAGATCGCATCGCAATGAGCCCCGCAGACGCGGGGGAGCTCACAGCCTTCTGGACTCTTCACCGGGTCACTCGCGCGTGCGGGGACCACGATTACCTGTGGCAGGGCGCCAAGGGTCAGCGGGGGCCAACCCCGCATGCGCGGGGATCACAAGACCATGGTCCTCACCCTCATGCTCGACGCGGGACCACCCCCGCATGCGCGGGGATCACCAGCGCGGCCGGCGGCGCCCGGTGACCCACGCGGGACCACCCCCGCATGCGCGGGGATCACGATCAGGCGCCCGGACTGGATGCACATCATTCGGGACCACCCCCGCATGCGCGGGGATCACAGGCCGACCAGGGCGTCGTGGATGCCGGCGACGGGACCACCCCCGCATGCGCGGGGATCACGGCCGCGGACGACAGTTCACCGCTGTCGAGCCGGGACCACCCCCGCATGCGCGGGGATCACTCCCGCTACACGGAGGGATCGCTGGTCGGCTTGGGACCACCCCCGCATGCGCGGGGATCACACCTCGTCTTCTACGGGAGCAGCCCCGAGAGCAGGACCACCCCCGCATGCGCGGGGATCACAGACTTCAGTGAGGGCCCCGGATGCGTCGCGCGGGACCACCCCCGCATGCGCGGGGATCACAGATGACCGTCCAGCGAGCGAGCGAGGGCGCGGGGACCACCCCCGCATGCGCGGGGATCACCTGCCGCTCCGTCCTGTCGTACGCCAGGGCGTCGGACCACCCCCGCATGCGCGGGGATCACAGGAGGTGACCAGCAACTTTGTCTTGCGGGAGACCCGTTTTTACTCACTACAGTGGATTCCGGCATTGCGGTCATTCGGCGCCTCCCGGGGCGAGGCGGTAGCTGTTACTCACCCCGACGTTTCGATCTCCTGAAGTGCCGTTGCCTGTACGGGCAGTAGCTCGGGGCCGTGTCGAGCGGCGGATCAATGGGGTCCTCCTTTGCGGGAAGGACCCCAGGCGTGGTCGAGCCTACCCGTAGCGGTGGTGGTCGGGGTGTTCACTCGTGCGGAGAGTGTTCCTTGTCTGGTGGTGGGTGGGGGGCTGTGAGGGGATGAGGGCTCACCTCAAGCACCTGCTGGTTGTGGGTATGGCCTGCAATGTGTCAATTCAGGTGTTACCTATGGGGCTTCGTGTGGCCAGTTCATCCTGCTGGAGACTCCCGAGCGCAAGCACTACGGGTGTGAGGAAGGCCAGGAGGCGGGCATGCCGCATGGGGATCCGGAGCAGGTAAGCCCGCGCCCTTGGCGCAACGTGAGTTCATACGCGCCACACCCCACCCTGCATCAACTCCCGCTCCCGCAGCTCGTTCTCCTCCCGCCAGGCCAGTACCCGGCGCGGCCGGAAGCGAAGGAAGACATAATTGGCGTTGGGGCGCGGGTCCCAGTTGAGCTTGGCCGTGAAGGCGTCGCCCGCGGCAGTCGGCAGGTCGGCGGAAGCGACGACTTCGGCCGTGCTCTCGATGAGCACGACATCGCGCGTCCGGTCGAGGGCTATCCAACACGTTCCGGTGGGCGAGAGGTTGCGGGCGGTCGGGTTCGTCCCCCGGGTGCACATGAGCAGGGCTCCGTCGTGCCAGACGAACGACAGCGGTATGAGGTGGGGTATACCGTCCTCGCCAGCGGTGGAGACCCAGGCGTCCACGTCCTCTTCGAGCCGCGCGAGCACGTCCCGCTTTCGCTGTTCGGTGCTGCGCGCCGGGGGATATTCCATCATGTTCGGGACGATAGCCAGCAAATGATCCGATCGCATCGGGCGAGGGCAGTACGTCCCGGGACGTAGGGCCGGTCCGATCAGCGGGCGTCGCTGCCCAGATCGGCCCAGGGACATGCGTCGAGCGACGCCTGACCCGCCGAAGGAGTGGCGGCGCCCCGAACAGCTGCCCAGGTTTCGCCCGGATCGCTACACAGGGAAGATGACTTCCTCAGCAGCATCCCGACGTCACTTCCTGCGCACGGCTGCGGCCGTGGCCCCGCTGCCGGCGCTCGCGGCACTCGCTCCGACGGCGAGCGCCGTGTTCGCCGAGGAGAGACAGTGGACCGGCGACTGGCCCGCCGTCTTGAAGGACGCGGTGGTGCGGGCCATGCCCGTCGCCGTGGAGTGGGCCCGTCCGGCGCGCTGGCCCTTCGGGGCCGTCCTGGTCGACGCCGGCACCGGGGCCGTCGTCGCCGGGGCCCGGAACACGTCCGACCTGTCCGGCGACAACACCGCCCACGCGGAGGTCAACCTGCTGCGCGAGGCCGCCGCGGCGGGCCGTGACCTCTCCGCGTACGCGGTGGTCAGCACCGCCGAACCGTGCGCGATGTGCGCGGGAGCGCTGCTGTGGACCGGGGTACGGGCCGTCGCCTACGGGACGTCCGTCGCCACGCTCATCTCCTACGGCGTCCCGCAGATCGACCTGCCTTTCCCCGAGATCGCCCGGCACTCCCTGCTGCCAGGGCAGCCCGCGTTGGGCCGCGACGTGCGTACGGACCTCACCGATCCGCTCTACCTCGGCCTCGCCATGTGACGGGGACAGCGTTCACCCGTGCGGGGAGTGTTCCTTCGACCCTGGCCCGTATGCGACTTGTGTGCTCTAGCTTCCGTTGGTACCGACAAGGTACGAGAGTCTGGGGTTTCAGCATGAGCGTGTACGACCAGCCGCCGATGGCCTGGCGACTGTCCGGGAACCAGGTCAAGTTGTGGCGGACGGAGGCCGACATCTCGCGTGAGCAGCTCGCGGAGGAGGCCGGGTACGGGCCCGAGACCGTCAAGTCCATGGAGCAGGGACGGAGGCGGCCGTCGCAGCATCTGCTCGAAGTAGCGGATGAAATGTGCGGGGCCAAGGGGAAGTTGGCGGCGGCCCATCCGTACCTTGATCCGGAGCCTTTCATCAGCCGCGTGCGCGAGTACATGGCCATTGAGGCTGAGGCGATCGCGATCCACTGGTACGAGGTCCTGCTCATCCCCGGTCTGCTGCAGACCGAGGACTATGCGCGTGTACTGGTGGGCAGTCACTGCCCTCCCGTCGACGATGAGACCGTCGAGACGCAAGTGGTGGCCCGAATGCAGCGGCAAGAGCTGCTGACGAAGGCGACCACACTGTTCAGCTTCGTGATTCACGAGGCAGCGCTGAGGAGCCTGGTGGGCGGACCCGAGGTGATGAAAGGGCAACTCAACCATCTCTTGAGGGTTGGCGAGTTCCGTAATGTCTCCATCCAGGTGTTGCCTATTGGCCAAGGGGCTACCCCTGGGCTCGACGGCTCGTTCACCGTTCTGGAGACCTCTGAAAGCAAGCTCTACGGCTATCAGGAAGCACAGGGGGTCAGCACTCTGCTCACAGAGCCGAAGCGAGTGAGCGACTTCGTAAAGTGCTACTCCATGATCCGTATGAGTGCTCTCGACACCCTGGAATCGGCTCGATTCATCAAGAGGTTGGCAGCGGAGCTATGAGTGCCGAACCGGCATGGTTCAAGTCCAGCTACAGCGACAGCGAAGGTGGCCAGTGCCTCGAAGCCGCTCCCCACCTCCTCACCATCCACCTCCGCGACTCCAAACGCAGAAGCAGCCCCCGCCTGGCCATAGCCACCTCCGCCTGGGCAGCCTTCATACGCTACGCGTCCAGCATTGCCACCTAGTTGATCGATTCCAAGGGGTCCGGGTGCGCCGGGCCGCTCGGGCTCGCCTTTAGTTGACCCCCTGGACCCGCTCCGCCGCGCTGCGTTCCACGCAGAACTCGTTGCCCTCAGGATCGTGCAGCGTTACCCAACCCGTTCCGTCGGGCTTTCGACGGTCCCCCTGAAGCGTGGCGCCGAGCGAGAGCAGGCGCTCGACCTCCTCGTCCCGGGTGCGGTCTTGGGGTTGGAGGTCCAAATGCACACGGTTCTTGACTGTCTTGCGGTCATCGACCCTGATGAACAGCAGGGTGGCTCCCGCAGCCGTGACCGTGGCTTCTGGATCCCCCGGCATGTCGTCATCAGCGAGTGAGCCGTCAAGGGCCTGGGCCCAGAAGCTCGCGAGAAGATAGGGATCGGTCGAGTCGACGGTGATATGGCGGATCAAGGAACTCATGCCCGCAATCCGATCATGAACGCCCCCTGTCGTCCATAGGCGGCCTGCCTCCGCAGACCACCGCCAGCAGGCTCTGGGCTTGATCGGAGAGACGTGGCCTAGCGATGGCCTAGCGACTGAGCGCGTCGACCTCGGCATAGCTGGGGATGCCGGCGGGCAACGGTTCGCCTTCCCGGACCGCGACTGCCGTGGCGACCGTGGCGTTCAGGGCCGCACGGAAGAGCAGGGAGCCGGTGCTGACCCGCCGCACGCCCAATTCCGCCAACCGGTCGAGGCCGAGGGCGGGCAGGTGCAGCACGTTGACCGGCACCGGTACGGCGGCGGTCACGGCGGCGATGTCCTCCGCCCTGACCAGGCCCGGCACGAAGATCCCGTCGGCGCCCGCGTCCACGTACCGTCGCGTGCGGTCCAGCGTCGCGGGCACCGAGGCGTCGACCCCGGTCCAGTAGGTGTCCGCACGGGCGTTGAGGAACATTTCGGGCACACGTCTCTTGACCTCGCGGATCAACGCCACCTGCGTCGCGGGGTCGGCCAGCCGGTCGCCACGCCCGTCCTCCAGGTTGATCCCGGCGACCCCGAGGTCGGCCAACTCGGATACCAGGTCACCCACTTCCCCCGGGTCGGTGCTGAAGCCCCCTTCGATGTCGATGGTGACCGAACACGGCAACCGGACCAACCTCCTCGCCAAAGCGACGGTTTCGCCGCGGGCCAGTCCCGCGGCGTCGGGCAGGCCGTTGGCCGCGGCCACACCGAGACTGGTCGTGCCGACAGCGGCGAACCCGGCGGCGGCCAGCGCTGCGGCCGACGCGAAGTCCCATGCGTTGGGCAGCAGCAACGGCCGGTCCGCGTGGTGCAATGCGTGGAACAAGGTGCTCAACGGGTCCTCGCTTCCACCAGGCCGGCCGCGAGCGCGAGCGCGTGCTCACGGCCAGGGCATGCGTGGGAGCCGATCCCGAAAGGCGCTTCTGCGAGGCTGACCTCCACGAGAGTGCCGTCCGGCGCTACTCGGCGGGTCAGGGGCACCGGCGGATCGGTTCGACCGGCCACGGTGTTCGCCACCAGGGCCTTGGTCGCGTCGCAGGCCTGAACGAGCAACCCGATCCGGCCGGCCGTGGCTTCGTCGGCGACACCGCCGCAGGCCTCGACCAGCCGCGCGACCGCCCGATCCGCCTCCTCGGTGATCGTTGTATGCGGCTGGTAGGACTTCGCCACCACTGCGACATCGTCGGCGACGTCCGCAGGCAGGCCGAGTGCTCCGGCGAGCACCTCAACCGGACCGTCCCCACGCTCAGCCGCCCGCAGCCGAAGACCGCCCGGGTCGACGGACGCCAGTTCGGCCACCGCCAGCGCACGCCTTCGGCGGTGAGCGGCGCCACTGCTGAAGCGCGCGACGGACGACCTCAGCCAGGCGATGCCACCAGGTGAGGAGTGGGGAACCGGTGGGACGACGAATTCCGGGTCGGTCAGCACGGCGTGGCTCATCAAGGGCATGGCGCCAGGTTAGCGGGCGGATCTGACAACGCGGCTGGGCCGCGACCGGCGTGAGTTTCTCGCGGCGCGAAGGGCGCGGGCCGGCAAGTTGCCAAACCCCTTAAAGTGGATCATCCAGGGCGGGGCGTCAGACGTGCAGCAGCACGGCTCCAAGCAAGCAACGAAGGACAAACTCCGTGACCGTTGTCACCTCCTACCGTCAAATCCCGGCCCTCCTCCTCGAGTTCGTGCCCGAGGCGGCGGAAACGATCGAGGAGGAGACCGGCATGCCCGTCCACAAGGCGGTTCGTGACGAAGACGTCGCTCTCGACTACTTCAACCTCCTCGGAAATGCGTTCTCCTACCCCATTCTGCTGCCGCAGCTGCGTGCGGGCGACCCGGACCGTGATCTCGTCGCACGGTGCTTCGCCTTCGTGGAGAAGCTGATGGAGAGCCCGGAGGGTGGGATTCGGTCGGCTGCGTATTTCCAGTGCCTGGAGCCTCTTCTCAATGCGCACGGCCTAATTGAGACAGCGCTTCCGTTCATGGGTGAGAGAACGCGGAGGGAGGCCGCGAAGATGGTGCAGTTCTACGCCGTCGAAGTAGACGATGGCACGCGGAGAAAGCTCGGTCTGTAGCTCTGCTGCATTCCGGTGAAACTGAAGGGCAGGAGCCGTTCGACGGCTCCTGCCCTTCGACGCATCCGGGAACGCGGGCGCGCCGCTCCCCTCAGACCAATGTCCCGTCAGCTCATCCGCAACGCCAAGAAGAAGTCCAGCTTGTCCTCCAGGCGCGAGAGATCACGCCCCGTCAGTTGCTCGATCCGGCCGACGCGGTAGCGCAGGGTGTTCACATGCAGGTGCAGGCGGGTGGCGCAGCGGGTCCAGGAGCCGTCGCAGTCGAGGAAGGCTTCCAGGGTCGGGATGAGTTCGGCGCGGTGGCGGTGGTCGTAGTCGCGCAGGGGGTCCAGGAGCCGGGCGGTGAAGGCGCGGCGGACGTCGTCGGGGACGAACGGCAGCAGCAGGACGTGTGAGGCCAGTTCCTGGTGGCCCGCGGCGCAGACGCGGCCCGGGCGGGCGGCGGCGACGCGGCGGGCGTGCCGGGCCTCTTCCAGGGCACCGCGCAGGCCCTCCGCGGAGTGCACGGGGGCGCTGACGCCGAGGGTGAGGCGGCCGTCGTCGTCCAGGCCCCGGGAGAGGGGCTCGCGGACGGCCGTGAGGAGGGTGTCCGCGTGCAGTCCGGGGGCGACCGGGGTCGCGCTTTCGGGTTCCAGGCCCTCCGGGCGGGTGGGCAGCGCGGGCAGCGGGACGAGTGCCACGGCCTCGTCGCCGAGGTGGGCGACGGCGATCCGGTCGGACGGTTCGGTGCCCGAGGCGTCCGGGTCGACGAGGATCTCCTCCAGGAGGGCCTGGGCGACCGGGCCGCCGGGCATGTCGCCGCCGTCCCATTCGACGCGGGCCACGACGACCTGCCAGTGCGGGGCCGTGCCCAGGCCGGGCAGCAGCACGGGTGCCGCCACCCGCAGCCGGGCCGCGATCTCGGCGGGGGCCGCGCCGGTCTGGACGAGTTCGAGGATCTCCTGGGCGAGCCTGCGGCGCACCGTGCGGGCGGCGTCGCGGCGGTCCCGCTCGACGGCGATCAGCTGGGTGACGCCGTCGAGCAGGTCGAGGCGCTCCGCGGGCCAGTCACCGGCGTCCGCCTCGACGGCCAGCAGCCAGTCCGACAGGACGGTCTCGCGGACGTCGCGGGCGGCGACGCGCCCGCCGCCGCTGATGGGGAAGAGCGAGTACGTGTTGCCCGCGACGCTCACCCGGTGCGGGCCGCGGCGGCCCGTGCGGGAGGCGGCCAGGTGCTCGCCCGCGAGGGCCGCGCAGACGGCCGCGGGCAGCTCGGGTCCGGAGCCCGCGAGGGAGGAGCCGGCGATCGGGCGGCCGGTGGGGGAGAGGACCCAGGCCCGCAGGTCCAGGTCGGAGCCCAGCAGGTCGAGGACGACCTCGGGGCCGCCGCCCGCCGGGCCGGAGGTCATCAGCCGCCGGTGCCGGTCCACGACCGCCGCCAGGTCACCGGCCCGCTCGCTGGACACCTGTCGCACCACGTGCTCGGTGATGGACGCGAAGGACACGTCCTCGACCACCGAGAACAGCGGGAGCCGGTGCCGTGCGCAGGCGTCCACCAGGTCGGTGGGGATGGAGCGCAGCTCCGCCTCGCCCGCCGCGAGCCCGGCCACCCCGGCCGCCGTGAGGATCCGGACGAACCGCTCGGAGTCCTCCGGTTCCCGCCGCCACGCGAGGCCCGTGAGCACCAGCTCGCCGCCGGAGAGATACCGGCTGGGGTCGCGGAGGTCGGTGGTCATCACGCCGCGCACGGAGCGGTCCAGCTCGTCCTCGCCGCCGAGCAGCCGAAGGCCCAGCGCTTCGGTCTCCAGGAGTGCGCGCAGCCGCATCGTGGTCGCCGCCGATCTGTCTTGTTGTAACCAATGGAATGCAGTGGGGTTTCTGAACCCCGTCTTTCGTTCGAATCTACAAGACATGGGGCATGGCCAGCGAACCGCTTCATGGTTTCGGTGACTGCACCCGGGTGCTCGGCCGGGCATGTACTGGTTCCACGCCGTGTGAACAGGACATGAAGCGCCCGGCCGGCCACCCCCCTCGAACCGCCCCTCGGGACCCGATCGAGAAGAGAAGATCCATGGACTTCCTGCGCCCCGGCAGCTGGGAGGAGGCGCTCGCCGCGAAGGCGGAGCACCCCGCGGCCGTCCCCATCGCGGGCGGCACGGACGTGATGGTCGAGATCAACTTCGACCGGCGCCGTCCGGAGTATCTGCTGGACCTGAATCGCATCGGCGATTTGTACGAATGGGAGGTCGGTGAGCGGGACGTCCGCCTCGGTGCGTCCGTTCCGTACGCGCGGATCGTCGCGGAGCTCCGCGGGCCGCTGCCCGGCCTCGCGCTCGCCTCGCACACCGTCGGCTCCCCGCAGATCCGCAACCGCGGCAGCGTGGGCGGCAATCTCGGCGCGGCGTCCCCGGCCGGGGACGCGCACCCCGCGCTGCTGGCGGCGGGCGCCGAGGTGGAGGCGGAGTCGGTGCGCGGCACCCGGCTGATCCCGGTGGACGAGTTCTACACCGGCGTGAAGCGCAACGCCCTGGCGCCGGACGAGTTGATCCGGGCGGTGCGCATCAGGAAGGCCGACGGGCCGCAGCAGTTCTCCAAGGTCGGCACCCGCAACGCCATGGTCATCGCGGTCTGCGCGTTCGGCCTCGCCCTGCACCCGGAGACCCGCACCGTGCGGACCGGCATCGGTTCGGCCGCGCCCACGCCCGTACGGGCCCGGGCGGCGGAGGAGTTTCTCGCCGCCGCGCTGGAGGAGGCCGGACTCTGGGAATCCGGCGCGCCCCTCGCACCCTCCCTCGCCGCGCGGTTCGCCGAACTCGCCGCCGGTGCCTGCAGTCCGATCGACGACGTGCGCGGCAGCGCCCGGTACCGGCGGCACGCGGTGGGCGTCATGGCCCGCCGGACGCTCGGCTGGGCCTGGGAGGCGTACCGTGGCAGGGAGAGGAACCTCCGATGCGCGTGAACTTCGAGGTCAACGGGCGGCCGCAGCAGGCCGACGACGTCTGGGAAGGCGAGAGCCTCCTCTACGTCCTGCGCGAGCGGCTGGGCCTGCCCGGTTCCAAGAACGCCTGCGAACAAGGCGAATGCGGGTCCTGTACCGTCCGGCTCGACGGTGTTCCGGTGTGCGCCTGCCTGGTCGCGGCGGGTCAGGTCGAGGGCCGCTCGGTCGTCACCGTGGAAGGGCTCGCCGACCACGCGGAGCGGCGCGTGGCGGGCACGCGCCTCACGGACCGCGCCGAGGGTACGGGACTGGACGAGTTCCGGCGTTGGCAGCCACGCCCTGATGATGCATCAGATACTCAACTCGCCCCGATCCAGCAGGCGTTCATCGACTCCGGTGCCGTCCAGTGCGGCTTCTGCACCCCCGGCCTGCTCGTCGCCGCCGACGAACTCCTGGAGCACAATCCCGATCCCACCGACGCCGACATCCGCGAGGCGCTCTCGGGCAACCTCTGCCGCTGCACCGGTTACGAGAAGATCCTCGACGCGGTGCGCCTCGCGGCCGCCCGCGCGGGTGAGGGGAGCTGACGTGGGCACCGAACCGGGAATCGTCCGCACCCCCACCGCTCTCACCCAGGGCAGCCGCACCCGCGGCGGCATCGGCGAGTCCACCCAGCGCCCCGATGGCATCCTGAAGGTCACCGGGGACTTCGCCTACGCCTCCGACCTGTGGCACGAGGACATGCTCTGGGGTGTCACCCTCCGCAGCCCCCACACCCACGCCCGCATCCTCTCGATCGACCTCTCCGAGGCCTTCGCCACCCCTGGCGTGTACGCCGTGCTCACCCACGCCGACCTCCCCGCCGCGACCCGCTACGGCCTGGAGATCGAGGACACCCCCGTGCTCGCCGACGGGGTGGTCCGCTACCACGGCGAACCCGTCGCCCTCGTCGCCGCCGACCACCCCGAGACCGCCCGCCGCGCCGCCGCGAAGATCAAGGTCGAGTACGAGCAACTGCCCGCCGTCACCGACGAGGAGTCCGCCACCCGCCCCGGCGCCCCCGTCCTGCACCCGGGCCGCACCGACGACCACGCACCCCACGTGCCCCACCCGAACATCGTCCACCGGCAGCCCGTGCGGCGTGGCGACGTCGCCGCCGCCCGTGCCCGCGCCGACGTCGTCGTCACCGGCGACTACGAGGTCGGCATGCAGGACCAGGCCTTCCTCGGACCCGAGTCCGGACTCGCCGTGCCCGCCGAGGACGGCGGTGTCGACCTCTACATCGCCACCCAGTGGCTGCACGCCGACCTGCGGCAGATCGCCCCCGTCCTCGGACTGCCCGAGGCCAAGGTGCGGATGACGCTCTCCGGCGTCGGCGGCGCCTTCGGCGGCCGCGAGGACCTCTCCATGCAGGCGCACGCGTGCCTCCTCGCGCTGCGCACCGGACGGCCCGTCAAGATGGTCTACAACCGCTTCGAGTCGTTCTTCGGCCACGTCCACCGCCACCCCGCCAAGCTGCACTACGAGCACGGCGCCACCCGGGACGGCGAGTTGCTGTTCGTCAGCTGCCGCATCGTCCTGGACGGCGGCGCGTACGCCTCGTCCACCCCGGCGGTCGTCGGCAACGCCGCCTCGCTGTCCGTCGGCCCGTACGTCGTCGACAACGTGGACAGCGAGGCCGTCGGCCTCTACACCAACAACCCGCCCTGCGGCGCGATGCGCGGCTTCGGCGCGGTGCAGGCGTGCTTCGCCTACGAGGCGCAGATGGACAAGCTGGCCGCCGCGCTGGACATGGACCCGGTCGAGCTGCGGCAGCGCAACGCCATGGCGCAGGGCGCGGTCATGCCCACCGGCCAGATCGTGGACTCCCCGGCGCCGGTCGCCGAACTCCTGCGTCGCGTCAAGGCGATGCCGATGCCGCCCGAGCGGGAGTGGGAGAGCGCGGGCGGCCCGCCGGACGTGCGCGCCCTGCCGGGCGGGCTGTCGAACACCACCCACGGCGAGGGCGTCGTCCGGGGCGTCGGCTACGCGGTCGGCATCAAGAACGTCGGGTTCTCCGAGGGCTTCGACGACTACTCCACCGCCCGGGTACGGCTGGAGGTCGTGGCCGGGGTGCCGGTCGCCACCGTGCACACGGCCATGGCGGAGGTCGGGCAGGGCGGCGTCACCGTCCACGCCCAGATCGCCCGCACCGAGCTCGGTGTCACCCAGGTGACCATCCAGCCGGCCGACACCCGGGTCGGTTCGGCCGGCTCCACCTCCGCCTCCCGCCAGACGTATGTCACCGGCGGCGCCGTCCGGCACGCCTGCGAGGCCGTACGGGAGAAGGTCCTGGGGATCGGCCGGGCCAGGTTCGGGACGTACCACCCCGCCTGGCAGAACGCCGAACTCCTGCTGGAGGGCGGCAAGGTGGTCACCGAATCGGGCGAGGCGCTCGCCGGCCTGGCCGATGTGCTGGAGGGCGAGGCCGTCGACGTCGAGCTGGAGTGGCGGCACCGCCCCACCCAGGCCTTCGACCTGACGACGGGCCAGGGCGACGGGCATGTGCAGTACTCCTTCGCCGCCCACCGCGCCGTCGTCGAGGTCGACACCGAACTCGGGCTCGTCAAGGTCGTCGAACTCGCCTGTGCCCAGGACGTCGGCAAGGCCCTCAACCCGCTCTCGGTCGTGGGCCAGATCCAGGGCGGCACCACCCAGGGCCTCGGACTGGCCGTCATGGAGGAGATCGTCGTCGCGGCCGACGGCAGGGTCCGCAACCCCTCCTTCACCGACTACCTCATCCCCACCATCCTGGACACCCCGGCCATACCGGTCGACATGCTCGAACTCGCCGACGACCACGCCCCGTACGGCCTGCGCGGCGTCGGCGAGGCGCCCACCCTGTCCTCCACCCCGGCCGTCGTCGCCGCGATCCGCGCCGCCACCGGGCTGCCGCTGAACCGGGTGCCGGTGCGGCCCGAACACCTCACCGGCACCTGACCGACATCCGACCGCGCCCGTCAGCCCCCTACGGGTGGTGCGGTCCGAGCAGTGTGGTCCAATTCCCTTCGTCTCGGGCCGTCCCCCGGGTCGTGCAGCCGCTCCACCTCCCAAATCCCGTGGCCGTTCCACCGGTTCCACCGGTCGCCCGCGGGTGCCCCTCTGAACCTTGGGAAGGCATCATGACCCACTCGTCCGTGGAGACCGGGACCACGGCGGAGCACACGGGCGCGGGCCCGTGTCCACCCGCCGGACGGTCCCGGCTCGACCGGTACTTCCACATCAGTGAGCGAGGCTCCACCGTCGCGCGCGAGATCCGCGGCGGCGTCACCACCTTCATGGCGATGTGCTATATCCTGCTCCTCAACCCGCTGATCCTGTCCGGCCCGGACGCCGGCCGGCACACCCTCGGACACGGCGCCCTGATCACCGCCACCGCGCTCGCCGCCGCCGGCTGCACCCTGCTCATGGGGCTCGTCGGCAAGGTGCCGCTCGCCCTCGCCGCCGGACTCGGCGTCTCCGGAGTGCTCTCCACCCAGGTCGCCCCCCATATGACCTGGCCGCAGGCGATGGGCATGTGCGTGCTCTACGGCGCGGTCATCGTGCTCCTGGCCGTCACCGGCCTCCGCGAACTCATCATGAACGCGATACCGCAGGCCCTCAAACACGCCATCACCATGGGCATCGGCATGTTCATCGCCCTGATCGGCCTGGTCAAGGCCGGGTTCGTGCACGCCGCCACGGGCGGCGGCGGGCCGGTCACCCTCGGCCCCGCAGGCGAACTCGCGGGCTGGCCCGTCCTCATCTTCTGCATCACCCTGCTGTCCGTCCTGATGCTCCAGGCCCGCAAGGTCCCCGGCGCGATCCTCATCGGCATCGTCGCCGGCACCGTCCTCGCGGTCGTCGTCAACGCCGTCGCCGGCCTCCCGGCCAGGACCTGGCAGAACGGCGCGCCCGCACTCAAGGGCAGCGCGGTCTCCATGCCCGACTTCTCGCTCTTCGGCCACGTCGAGTTCGGCGGCTGGGGCTCGCTCGGCGCCATGAGCGTCGGGATGATCGTCTTCACGCTGGTGCTGGCCGGGTTCTTCGACGCGATGGCCACCATCATCGGCGTCGGCACGGAGGCGCGGCTCGTGGACGACAAGGGGCGGATGCCGGGGCTGAGCAAGGCCCTGTTCATCGACGGCGCGGGCGGGGCGATCGGCGGCGTCGCCGGTGCCTCCGGCCAGACCGTCTTCATCGAATCGGCCACCGGCGTCGGCGAGGGCGCCCGTACGGGGCTCTCCTCCGTCGTCACCGGACTCTTCTTCACCGCCTGCCTCTTCTTCACCCCGCTCACGCGGATCGTGCCCGGCGAGGTGGCGGCGGCGGCCCTCGTCGTCATCGGCGCGATGATGATGAGCAACGCGCGGCACGTCGACTGGGGGGACAGCGCGGTGGCCGTGCCGGCGTTCCTGACCGTGGTGCTGATGCCGTTCACGTACTCGATCACGGCGGGGGTGGGGGCGGGGATCATCGCCCACACGGCGATCAGGACGGCGGAGGGCAAGTGGCGGGAGCCCGGGTTTTTCATGTGGGTGCTCACCGTTGTTTTCGGCGTGTACTTCGCGCTGCATCCGATCGAGGGGTGGTTGGGGGTGGGGTAGCCCTGACGTCGGCTGTCGCCTGCGGGCCGGTTCGCGCCTGCGGCGGTGGCGGCCTGCGGCCGCGTCCTCAAACGCCGGACGGGCTGGATTTGCCGGCCGTAGTCCGCAACCTGCGGGCATTTCAGCCCGTCCTGGGGGCACCTCCTGGGGGTCCCCCCGGACGGAGTCTGGGGGAGGTAGCTGGGGGAGTTTGAGGACGACATCGCGCGGAGCGCGGTCGGGGGTCCGGGGGTCTCCCCCGCCACGCGGCGGAGCCGCACATCGGATGCTGCGGGAAGGGGCGGGGCTGGGGAACAAAGCCCGCCGCCACCCACCGGCCGCACACTGGAATACATACCGAGGGGACAGAACCATGCTCGACCTCGCAGAGGACCTGCACCGCTGGTGCGAAGAAGGCAGAGACTTCGCGGTGGCCACCGTCGTCGCCGTGCGCGGCAGCGCGCCCCGGCAGCCGGGGGCCGCTCTCGCCGTGGACCGGGACGGTACGGCCATCGGGTCGGTGTCCGGCGGGTGCGTCGAAGGCGCCGTCTACGACCTCTGCCGGGAGGCACTGGCGGACGGCGCCGCGGGCACCAGCGTGCTGGAACGGTTCGGCTACTCCGACGAGGACGCCTTCGCGGTGGGGCTGACCTGCGGTGGCGTCATCGACATCCTCGTCACCCCGGTACGGGCGGACGCCCCGGACCGGGCGGTGCACGCGGCCGCGCTGGCCGCCGCCGCGCGCGGTGGGACGACGGCACTCGCGCGCGTCGTCGAGGGCCCGCCCGCGCTGTTGGGCCGCCCCCTGCTCGTAGGGCCCGACGGCACGCGTTCCGGCACCCTCGGCGGTCCCGGCGCGCTCGACGACGCCGCCGCGCGGGAGACGGCGGCGCTGCTGGACCTCGGGCACACGGGCACCGTGCGGGTGGCGTACGGCGCCGACGGGGCGGGGGAGAGCGGTTCGCGCTGCGGAGAGCAGGTGGTGCTGCTGGTCGAGTCCAGCCTCCCGCCGCCCCGCATGGTCGTCTTCGGGGCGGTGGACTTCGCGGCCGCGCTCGTGGGCGTCGGCAAGTTCCTCGGCTACCACGTCACGGTCTGCGACGCCCGCCCCGTCTTCGCCACCGCCGACCGCTTCCCCGGCGCCGACGAGGTCGTGGTGGACTGGCCGCACCGCTACCTCGACTCCCAGGAGCTGGACGGCCGTTCGGTGCTGTGCGTCCTCACCCACGACGCGAAGTTCGACATCCCGCTGCTGGAACGGGCGTTGCGGCTGCCGGTCGCCTACGTCGGCGCGATGGGCTCCCGCCGCACGCACGAGGACCGGCTCGGGCGGCTGCGCAGGGCGGGGGTCGGTGAGCGGGAGCTGGACCGGCTGCGCTCGCCCATCGGCCTGGACCTCGGGGCCCGGACCCCCGAGGAGACCGCGCTGTCCATAGCCGCCGAGATCGTCGCCGCCCGCCGCGGCGGCACGGGGACACCGCTCACCGGGGCGCACACCCCCATCCACCGGGACGCGCGAGCGGCCTGACGACTTATAGACCCCATACGCCTCATAAATCTCGCAGATCTCGCAGACCTCGGAAGCTGGGGTTCCGGACGCCGCTGCCGGGCGTGTTCATGCCGTGTGGCACGATGCCCCGCACTGTCCTGTTTTCCCAGCTCAGAGAGTTACCTTGGCTTCCTTCAGATGGTCCCGGACCCTCGCCGTCGCGCTCTGTCTGGCGGCGGGCGGCACGACCGCCGCCGCCACCGCGGCCCTCGCCGCCCCGGCACCCGCCCCGTCCGACGCGCGCGCGGCGGAGAAGTACTGGACGGCGGAGCGCATGGCGAGTGCCAAGCCCGCCGACGCGGTCCGCGCCACCGCACCCGCCGCCATGGCGCCGCGCGCCCGCGGCCTGGCCGCCGCCGCGCCGTCCGGCACGCCGCAGGGCACGTACGGCGACGGCCTGCCCATGGTCGGGACGTTCTTCAGCAGCGCGGGCCCCGACGGCCCCACGTACTGCACCGCCAGCGTGGTGCACAGCGCGGGCCGCAACCTCGTGCTCACCGCCGGCCACTGCGCCAAGTCCCTCGCGGGCGGCGGCCAGCGCATCTTCGTGCCGCAGTACCGCAAGGGCCTGGACGCGGCCCGCCAGCCGTACGGCGTCTTCCCCGTGGACCGGGTCTTCACCGACCCCCGCTACACCAGGAACAGCAAGGGGCCGGACTCCGACCTGGACTTCGGCTTCGCCCGCGTCTCCCCGAACGCCCGGGGCGCCACCGTGGAGGACAGCACCGGTGCCCTCCGGCTGACCCCCACCCCGCGCTGGACCAGCACGGTCACCGTGACCGGCTACCCGGGTTCGCGCAACCCGGACCAGAAGGCCGTCAGCTGCACCGTGCCCACCTCGCGGCTCGCGGGCTACCGCCAGCTCCAGATGGTGTGCGGCGGCTTCTACGGCGGCACCTCCGGCAGCCCCTGGATCGCCAACTACGACGCCAAGAACCGCACTGGCGACGTCATCGGCAACCTCGGCGGCTGGAACGGCGGCGGCAACGCCACCGGCGACGACTGGATCAGCTACTCCCCGGTCCACGGCCGCGAGATCCAGGACCTCTACCAGGACGCGGTCGCCGACCGGACGCCCGTCCGCGACCCGTACCAGCCGCCGTCCGACGGCGCCCGGCTGGCCGGCAGCGCGTCTACGTGGAGCCATGCCAGGTTCACGGTCTCCGGCGACTACGACGGCGACGGCCGCGACGACCTGCTGACGGTCTGGAGCGACGGCGAGGTCACCCTCTACCCCGGCGACGGCAAGGGTGGCTTCGGCGCCGAGCGGCAGCTCGCCAAGCCGCAGAGCTACTGGAAGCGCGCCCAGGCCGTCACCAGTGGCGACTTCAGCGGCACCGGCCGCCCCGACGTCATGGTGCGCTGGGACACCGGCAAGGTCAGCTACTACGAGGACGTCGACCCGACGGGCTTCGACAACAAGAAGGAGTACACCCTCGCCGCCGGGGGCTCCGCCTGGAAGGACGCCGCGCAGATCACGGCCGGCCGCTACACCTCCGACCGGGCGAACGACGTGATCGTGCGCTGGGCCGACGGCAAGGTCACCCTGCACAGCGGCGTGGGTCCGGCCGGCACGGGCACCGAGCGCCGCCTCGCCGACCCCGGCTCGTTCTGGCGCAACTCCGCGGCCCTCACCAGCGCGCTCCCCGCGGGCCAGGACCGCTCGCGGCTGATCGCCCGCTGGGCCGACGGCTCCCTGGGCAGCTTCACGCTCACCGGCAGCGGGCTCTCCGGCACCCGGCTCCAGGCCCCCAACGCGTCCTGGGCGTCCCCGGCGATGACCGCGGGCGACTTCAGCGGCTCGGGCCGAGCCGACGGCCTCCTCGTCCGCTGGCTCGACGGCGAGACCTCGCTCTACGAAGGCACCACCGCGGACACCCTCGGCACGTGGATCCCACTGGTCAACGGCAGCTGACTCGGCGTCAGTCACGGCGGGGAGTGCCGGATGCCCGGCGTTCGCCGGGCCCTTACCGACTGGCTGAGCGTCAGCCGGTGAAGAGCCCGGCGCAGGCCGGCTGAACTTGCCGGTCAGCACCGGCCTGCCGGCGTCAGCCACGGCAGGGACCATCGGCCTCTGGGGCACGCCGTCCCTTCACCGGCCGACCGGGTGTCGGCCGGTGAAGGGCGACGGGCATCGGCCGGCTGAACCCGCCGGTCGGTACCGGCTGATCCGGCGTCAGCTGGGCAAGAGGCGCCGGACGCCCGGGATTCGCCGGGCATTCACCGGCCGGCTGAGCGTCAGCCGATGAACGGGTGGCGCCGGTCGGCTGAACCCGCCGGTTG